>NZ_JBEZBN010000015.1:0-116075 GCF_040647115.1 Streptomyces sp. NPDC044571 | reverse complement strand
GGCCCGGGGGGGGGGGGCCGGGGGGGGGGGCGGCCCCCCCCCCCCCCGCCCCCCCCCCCCCCCCCCCGCAGCCGGCCGAGCAGCAGCTCCACGGCTTCGAACGCCGCACGGTCCAGGTGCAGGTCGACGGAGGTCAGCGGCGGCTGGCAGGTCCGTGCCCGCAGCCCGTCGTACCGCGTGACCACCAGGACGTCCTGCGGGATCCGCCGGCCGCTGTCGAGGATCGCCCGGACGGCCCCCACCGCGAAGGTGTCCACGAGGGCGCAGACGGCGTCGATCCCGGGGTGCTCGGCCAGCAGGGCGGCGCAGCTGTCGTACCCGGCCTGCTCACCGCCCTCCTCCGGGGCGCTCGCCACCAGCGGGGCCCAGCCGTGCCGGGCCGCGGCGCGCTCGAAGACGTCCCGCGCGTCGACGCCGGAATGGCGGGACCCGGCCCCGACGATCAGCGCCGGCCGGCGCGCCCCCTGCTCGCGCAGGTGGGCGAGCAGCAGTTCGGCGACCTGGACCCCGCGCAGGTCCACGTACGGGGCCTCGTCCCCCGGCGCCACCGGGCGCCCCAGCGCCACGTAGGGGAGCCCCCGCTCACGCAGCTGTGCGATCGCCACGTCGTCCGTCTCGGGCTCCACCACGATCGCGCCGTCGATGTCCACCGAGTACAGCGGTGAGCCGGACCGGACGGGCGGTACGAGGACCAGCGCGTAGCCGTGCATCAGGGCGCGCTCGGCCGCCGCGGCGGCCACCTCCATGTAGAAGCCGAGCCGGGAAGGCCCGCCCGCGACGGCGAACGGCATCGACGACGCCAGGGCGATGGCCTTCGCCTCCCCCCGCCGCAGCCGCTGCGCGCGCAGATTGGGCCGGTACCCGAGCTCGGCGGCGATCGCCTTGATGCGCTCCCGGGTCCGGGGGTCGACCTTCCCGATCCCGTTCAGGGCGTGCGAGACGGTGGTCCGCGACACGGAGGCGGCGTGGGCCACATCGGCGATCGTCGGCGGCCGGGCACCGGAACCGGAAGCGGACATCTACGACAACGCTCCTCGCACTGCAACGGGAAGGACCCCCGCATCTTCGCCGACCACCCGCCCCCGCCGGAAGGGGCCCCGGGCAGGCCGAGGCTCGCCGGACCCGGCAGGTCCGGCGGCGAGGGCGCAGGTGGGGACACCATGGTGGTGTGCAGAACGTTCCGGGGCGCGAGCAGGGGGCAGGGCAGCAGGCGCTGGGGGAGGCGCTGGTGCAGGGGTGCGGCGAGGCCGGCGCGTCCATCGGCATGCTCTACCTGCCCGGTCCCACGAAGGACGTCCTCCATCTGGCCCTGACCGCCGGGCTGTCCCACGACTTCGCCGCCCCCTGGTCCCGCGTCGGACTGAACGATCCCATTCCGGTCGCCGACGCGGTCCGTGACCAGCGCCTCGTCTGGCTCAGCGGGCAGGAGGACACCGCGGCCCGCTACCCGCGCCTGGGTCTGGTCCTGCCCTACGACTTCGCGCTCGCGGCCGCTCCCGTGCCCGCGGAGCCGGCCGAGCGCCCCGTACGGGCCGGGGCGGGCGTCGTCCTCCTGTGGCCCGGCTCGCACGGCCCCGAGCTCGGCGCACGCGAACGGCAGGCACTGGTGGCCCTCGGCCGGGCCCTCGGCGGCATCCTGCGCCGGGCCGCGGACGACGGGCAGCCGGTCGAGCCGGCGGCGCGGCCCGTCATCCTGCGCCCACTGCCTCCGCCCACCCCCGGGCCGGTGGAGGCGGCCGCCGCCCTGGCCTTCATCCGGCGCCTGCCCGGGGGCAACTGCGCCCTCGACCTGAACGGAAAGATCATCTTCATCACCCCGGAAGCGGCCGATCTCCTCGGCGCCTCCGTGTCCCACCTGCGCGGAGCGCTGCCCTGGGAAGCACTTCCCTGGATGGACACCCCCACCATCGAGGACCATTACCGGGGTGCGGCCATCAGCCGCCTGCCCCGGAGCTTCACCGCCGCGCACCCCAGCGGCCGGCACCTGCACTTCGCGCTGTACCCCGACGACACGGGCATCAGCGTCCGCATCACCCCGACCACGCACGCCGCTCCCGCACCCGTCCACCCGCCGTCATCGCCGAGCAGGGCCACGGCCCTCTACCAGCTCATGCACCTGGCGGCCGCCCTCACCGAGACGGCCCACGCGCGGGACGTCGTGGACAAGGCCGCCGACCAGCTCGTACCCGCTCTGGGGGCCGAGGCCATGGCCCTGCTGATGGTGGAGGAGCACCGCCTGCGGATCGTCGGATTCCGCGGCTACACCGCCGAACTCATGGCCCGGTACGACGGGGCTCCGCTCACCACCGAGAACGCCACCACCGAGGTGCTGCGTACCGGCACCCCCCTGTTCTTCGCCAACCCGGACGAATTCCTCGCCGCCTATCCCGAGGCGGTGATCCGGGACGGGATGTCCGCATGGACGTTCCTGCCGCTGATCGCCTCCAACCGCCCCGTGGGCTCGCTCGTCCTCGCCTACTCGCGCCCCCACCCCTTCGCCCCCGGCGAGCGCGCCGTCCTGAGCTCCATCGCGGGGCTCATCGCCCAGGCCCTGGACCGCGCCCGCCTCTACGACTCCACGCACCAGCTCGCCCACAGCCTGCAGACCGGTCTCCTCCCGCACAAGTTGCCCCGCGTCGGCCACCTGGACGTCGCGGCCCGATACCTGCCCGCGGCACACGGCCTGGACATCGGCGGGGACTTCTACGATCTGATCCGCATCGACGACACCACCGTCGCCGCCGCCATCGGCGACGTCCAAGGACACAACGTCACCGCGGCCGCCCTCATGGGGCAGGTCCGCACCGCCGTCCACGCCACCGCCGGGGCACCTCCCGCAGAGGTCCTGGCCCGAACCAACCGGCTGCTGACCGACCTCGAACCGGGGCTCTTCACGAGCTGCCTGTACGCGCACATCGACCTCGCGCGGCGGACCGCCCACCTGGCGTCCGCCGGCCACCCGCCACCGGTGCTGCGCCGCCCCGGCGGCGCCGCCGCGATGCTGGACCTGCCGCCCGGCCTCCTCCTGGGAATCGACCCCGGCGCCGCCTACACCGCCGTCGAAATCCCCTTCACCCCCGCCACGCTCCTCGCCTTCTACACCGACGGCCTCGTCGAAGTCCCCGGCGTGGACCTTGAGGACTCCATCCGCGCCGTGGCCGACCGCATCGGCCGGGCCCGCGAGGACGAGCCCCTCGACGCGCTGGCCGACGACCTCATCCGCCACTCCCGGCGGAGCGCGCCCCGCACCGACGACATCGCCCTGCTCCTGCTGCGCTCGCAGCCGCCACCCGACCCGCACGGCCCCCCGGGAGCGTGAACGGCCGCGGACGCCGGGCAGCGGGGTCGCGTGTCATTGCGGAGCATGGAAGCGAGCACGGCGTCGTGCAGTGAGGAGCCTGGTGATGACTGAGTCTGGAGCCGGCGGTACCTATTCGCGGGTGGTCGTGTCCCCCGTCTATCCGGGCAGCCCGCCGTTTCGCATCGTGCAGGTCCGCGGCGACGTGCTCGGCCGGGCCCACGACGTGATCGACGTGGTCCGGCTGCTCATCTCCATCGGCATCGCCCACCCCGATCTCGACGACCCGGCGGTCATCCGGTGGGAGGGCGGGGACAAGTACACCTGGGCCGTGAGCTGACCGCGGAGCGCCGCGCACCGGCGGTCACCGCCCCGACCGCCGCTCCCGGCCGACACGGCCGGCCGGGAGGGCGTGGCCGGGCGGGGGAGCAAGGCGGAGCAGGCGTCGTCAGGAACCGCTCGCGCGGAAGGCCGTGGCACGGACGCTGTTGCCGCAGAGCGCGAACTCGCCTCCGTCATCGGGCGCCAGCTGGTACCGCGTGCCCGCAACGCCCACCACGAGCGTGGGGGCGACCGTCGGGGTGGCGCCGGAGACGCAGTATCCGTCCGCCTCACCGAGAACCGGTGTGAAGGAGAGCTGCGTCGAGGCCCGGCCGCCCACCGCCAACCGCACCGGCGCCGCCTTCCCCTGGCGGACGACGTTGAGGGGCCGGTTCTTGGCAGGTGAACCCAGACCCGCGAGGGCCACGGTGGGGAAGCCCGTCAGCACGCACGGCTTTCGGCCCTTGTTGACCACCGTGATCACCACCTGGCTCACCACCGTCCGGTGGGCAGCGGTCGCGACGGCCTGGTTTCCCGTACACGGGGCGGCCGGGGCCCGCAGCGAGGGGCTCCCCGCTGCGGCGGCCCCCGAACCGGCGCCCGTCAGCATCCCTCCCGTCACGAGGCCCGCCACCAGCAGCACGGACGAAAGCTTGGTCAGGGCACTTCTCGGTGTGCAGTTCATGGACGGCCCTCCACGGTCGACGGCGCCCCGAGCCCTCGTCCCAGGCTCGCACCAACCCGCCTCATCGGCCTCCGCGAGGCGTTGACCTGCGAGGACCCGCCACCGACCGGTCAGGGGCGGGCCGGTTCACGGCCGCTGAGGGCTTCGGCCGCCCCGGGGTCGTCGTCGCCTCCCCCGGGGAGGAACACGATCCGGGAGCCCGAGCGCACCGCCGATCCCCAGGCACCTTCCACATCGGCCAACGCCGTCCGCACGACCTCCGTGGTCGGCGTCAACGCGGGCAGCCGGGCGAGGAGTTCACGCAGGGCGGCATTGCGCCGTGCGCCCGAGATCGAGCCGAGGCCGCTTCCGCTGACGAGCACGTCCGCCTTGCGCAGCCAGGCCGACGGCAGGGTCATGTCGGGCCCGGCCGCGGAGCCCACCTGCACCCACCGAAGGGTCCGGGTGAGATCGGTACGCCGGCGCAGGATTCCGTCGACCGCCAGCTGTGCGGGCCGGTCCCACAGGTAGTCCAGCACGATGTCGGTGTCGCCCGCCGCCGCGCCGAAGGCCGTGGCGACCTCCTCGTCGGAGCCGTCCAGCGCCACCGTCCGGTGTGCGCCCAGCCGCGTCGCGGCCTCCAGTCCCTGCGGGTCCCGGCCGGCCGCCACCACGTGGCCGGCGCCCAGGTCCAGCGCCAGCTGCACCGCGGCCCGGCCGGCGTTCCCCGTGGCGCCGAGGACCAGGACCGACTCTCCCGTACGCAGCCGGCCCCGCTCCCGCAGGGCGATCCAGGCGGAGGACGCGGGGTTCATGACCGACGCGACAGCGACCGGATCGAGCCCCTCCGGAACCGGCATGAGCGCGGCACGCGGCACGGCGATCCGCTCGGCCATCGTTCCGTGCGGAGGCTCCGCCCCCGGCACGTAGACCAGCTTGCCCTCCGGGGTCCGGCCCACCCCGTCGAACCCGGGGATCAGCGGCAGCGCGTCATCCCCCGTGTAATGGCCACCCGACGCGAAGGAGCGGACCAGCGGGTACAGCGCGGCCGCCAGCATCTCCACGACCACCTCGTCGGCCGCCGGGGAGGGCTCGGGCACGGACTCGTAGCGGGGCGGATCTCCCAGGGCGTGGACCACGGCTGCGTACACGAACTACCCCCAAATGGGTGAAAAGACTGCGTGACGGACAGCCCCGATTGTGACGGCTGCCCACCGGGCGCGGCGGCTGCGCCACGCGGGTGGAGCGGCGTCCGCACCCCCGGCGGGGCCGGCAACCCTCACCGGCCGGCGGCAACCAGGGGCCGGACCCCGGCCGAGGGCACGAAGTCCGTCAGGGAGACGGTGTAGTCGCCCTGGTCGGGCCGGTAGGCCGTGCAGTACCGGGTGGGGTACCAGCCGGGCGTCCGCCATGCGGCCGGCTGCGGAACCGGTTCGCAGGTGCGGTGCCCGGCCGCGGTGCGCTGCCGTTCGAGGAACGCCTTCGTGAGCATGGGCTCGATGAAGACGAGTTCGCCCGCGTACGCGCCGTAGATGAGGGTCTGGCCGCTGAGGGTCCCGGTGGTCGGAGGGCGGCTGTCCAGGTGCGCGCCCATGGCGCCTTCGGCGGTCTGCGGGCTGCTTGCGGGGTAACCCGCCGGCAGGTAGGCGTCCGGGACGGGCTTCGCGGCCGCGGCCAGTTGGTCGCAGGCGATGAGCAGGGCGCAGCTCCCGGTCCTGATCCCCGCCCGGACCTGCTGGGGCACGAGGTAGAAGTGCACGTCGAAGTGGGGGACGTCGTAGCGGCCGTGCGGATTGTGGCCGTACGGGTTCCAGTTGAACAGCGCCCACTGGAAGGGGAGTGCGGGCCCCGTCGAGGCGGGTGGGGCGGCGGGCAGGGCGAGTTCGCGGCTGTGGCCGCCGACGCATTCGTGGACGGGGTCACGGCTCCCGTCGGCATCGGCGTCGAAGCAGTGCTTGCCGTCGGTGGGTGAGGTGGGCAGCCCGGTGAGGGCCGAGGCGGTGAGCGAGATCCCCAACTCCTCGGGCTTCCCGCCCTCGTACGCGCTGTACGCCCTGATCGTGCCGTTGCCGAGTCCGGCGGCGGGGCCGTACAGGGAGCAGGCCGCGGCGCCGGTCCCGTCCCGGCAGGTCGCGGTCCGCGGCGCGGAGCCGGAGCGCGGCGAGGTGTCCGGCGGCTGCCCGAGGGACGGCAGCAGGGCCGCCACCAGGGCGGCCGAGGCCAGCGCGACGGCGGCGGCCGGACGCCTGCGGGGGATGCGGAAGGTGTGCGTGCCGTTCATACGGTTCATGCGGTTGAAGCTGTTCATGCCGTTCGTGCCCTTCATGCCGGGCTCCACGAGGAACGTGCGTTCAGCGCTTCGGCGTCCACTCCCGTCACCTGGCGGGTGCAGGACCGGATACCGGCCAGCCTGTCGTCCGGCAGCACGTGGCGGATGTCGGTGAAACCGTGGGGTGCGAGGGCCTCCACCTGGCGGAGCACCGGGTCGGGCTCCAGTCGGCGGTGCGCCGCGAGCAGACGCGTGGTCTGCGGACGTCGGGCCGCCTCGTACCGCGCCAGGGCCTCGTCCACCCCGTGGCGGGCGAGCTCGTACGCCAGCACCCGGCCATCGACGATGGCCTGCGAGGCGCCGTTGGAACCGGTCGGGTACAGGGGATGGGCCGCGTCGCCGAGCAGGACCGCGCGCCCGTCCGTCCAGGCGGGGAGGGGGTTGCGGTCGATCATCGGGTACTGCCCGATCCTGGGTGCACCGGCAACGACGGCGTGGAGGTCGAGGAACTCGCAGCGCCAGCCCTCCAGGTGCGCCAGCACCTCCTGCGGCGGTACGGCGCAGTCGGGTTCGCCGCCGTCGCGCGGGCCGTTCGGGACGACCGCCGTGCCCTCGGCCCCCTCGACACGGCTTTCCACCACCCAGTTGAGCAGGCACCGGCCGTCCGCGCCGGGTCGGGTGACCGGATAGACCACCGCCTTCACCCGGGCATTGCAGCCGACGATGACCATCGTGCTGCCGTCGAGGAAGGGAAGCCCCTCGGTCAACCCCCGCCACATGCGGATCCCGTTCCACAGCGGTGGTCCCTCGTGCGGGTACATGGCCGCCCGTACGGCCGAGTTGATGCCGTCCGCGCCGACGAGCAGGTCGCAGGAGAACGGACCGTCCCGCCCGGCCGTGTACGCCGTCACGGTGGGCCGGCCGCGCCCGCGGTGCTGCTCGTAGCGGACCAGCCGGCATCCGGTGACGACCGCCTCGGGGCCGAGCCGGTCCCGTACCGCCGCCAGCAGCAGCTCCTGCAGGTGCGCCCGGTGCACCGAATACTGCGGCCAGTTGTAGCCGGCGGCGCGCCCGCGCGGCTCCGACCAGATCAGGCCGCCGTAGCGGTGGTGGTACTCCAGCGCGGAGGTGGCCACGGCGGTCCTGTCGAGCGCCTCGGCCAAGCCGAGCTCGCTCAGCTCCCGCACCGCGGCGGGCTGCAGATTGATCCCCGCACCGACCGCACGCAGCTGCGGGCAGGACTCCACGATCCGCACGCCGTCCAGTCCGGCCGCGTGAAGACTCAAAGCCGTGGTCAATCCGCCGATTCCGGCACCGGCGATCAGGATGCGCGGAGGATTCCTTCTGCCGTACGGGGACATGCTCTGCCCTCCTGGAAAGACCCCTCCACAAAAATGCGGCGGTTCACCCGGGAGCACAACCGCAGCGCCGCCGAGGCCTCGTGCACAGGGCGGCGGTTGTTCACCCGATCAGGCTACGGCCGAGTGCACCCTCACGAGTGACATGACTTTAATCGGGTGTCGACAACAGAAAGGCCGCGACATGCATAATGTGACGTTCGAACCGTGCGACGTCCAGCGCCTCCAGCATGCTGTTGACTACGCCCACCACGCCTCCAGGAAATCCCTCGACGCCCTCCTGCCGCCCTGGATACCGGACGGCCTGAAACGGGAAATAGGGAGCAGGTGCATTGTTTCCCATTGCGCCACACTGGTGTTCCCGGAAACGGTGGAATCCGCTCTGGAGTACTTCGAGGAAAACGGCTGGACCGCATCGGCGACGATACCCAGCGTTCTGGTGAAGCGCCGTCTGGCGGAACGTTACGGGCTCCCCGATGATGTGGACATACGGGTGACGCGGCTGCGGGTCACGGCCGGCCCGGCACCCGAGGTCGAGGTCTTCCTCTTCCCGCGGTCGAGCCCCGGCTACGAGGAGGACGTGGGCACGCAGGAGCGCGTCCACGGCTTCGAGAACCACGTGGGCCTGTTCATGGACCGGCCGGAGGCGGGCGCCCTCGCCCGGCTGGCGGACCGGCTGGAGACCTCCGGCCGGATGGTCTACGAGGGCTCGGCGCACAACCCGCACGAGAACACCACCATGCTGTACTTCGCGCCCAGCGCCCCCATGGCCAGGACCCGCCGCCGCTTTCCGCGGTGGGAACTCCAGTGCGCGGGCGACCTGACCGCGCTCGCCGCCCGCAGGCCGGTGCGGACCCAGGCCCTCTCCCGCGCCTACGCCGTGCTCAAGGCGAACCATGCGGACGCGGCCGTCCCGGCCTCCGCCGACCGGCCCGCTGCCGTACCGGTCCTCGAAGGCTGACCACGGCCCGCCGCCCCCTCGTCCGTCCCGGGCTCCCCGCCTCCGCGTGATTTCCCGCGAGGCGGGGAGCCCGTCTGCGCGGGCGGACCGGCCCTCCCGATTTTCGGCCGCCGGCGCGGTTTCGGCCCGGCAGGCCGGAAGGCTGCCCTCATTGGCCGGGAGGGCCCGTTCGATTTGGCCGTACGTTCCCGGTGTTCCATCATGTGAATGGGCATCAGCTTGTGACCGGCCCGGCAACTGTGCGCACCAGGTGCACCGTTGGCTGCGGCCCCTCGTCTGGTCCCGTCTATTTCAACTTTCATCTTCCATCTTTCAGGTAAAGGCAGCATGCCCGTCCAGCAGTTCTCAGACCTCGTGCGTTTCGCCCGTGACAACTCACCTTTCTACGCCGACCTCTACGCGGACCTGCCTCCCGAGGTGACGCGGATCACCGACCTGCCGGTGGTGGATCAGAGCGCGTTCTGGGCCGCCAACACCCTCCGCGACAACCGCGTCCTGACCGCCCCCCTCACGGAGGCCGTCGTCTTCAAGACGGGAGGCACCACCGGCACGCCGCGCTTCTCGTACTACACCCGCGAGGAATGGCAGGAGTTCGTCACCGCCTTCGGCGCCGGGTTCACCGACGCGGGCCTGCGCCCCGGTCACCGGGTGGCCGACCTCTTCTACGCCGGCGAGCTCTACGCCAGCTTCCTGTTCATCCTGGACTCGCTCGCCCACGCCCCCCTGGCCAACGTCCGGCTGCCCATCGGCGGCGCCGCCCCGCCCGAGTCGGTGGTCTCCACGCTGGAGGACTTCACGGCGCAGGTGGTCGCGGGCACTCCGACCACCCTGTGCCGCCTCGCCGAGCACCTGATCTCCCAGGGTCGGCAACTTCCTTACGTGGAACTGCTGTTGTTCGGCGGCGAGGTGCTCTTCGCCGACCAGCGCCGTCTCCTCGGGGCCGCCTTCCCCAACGCCGAGCCCCGCTCGCTCGGCTACGCCAGCGTGGACGGGGGCCTGCTCGGCAGGCCGGTACCCGGCCCCGACCCCCGCACCCACCGCCCCTTCACCCCGCACACCGTCGTCGAGATCCTCGACGAGACGACCGGCGAACCGATACGCGAGGCGGGACGGCCCGGACGCGTCGTCGTCACCCAGCTGTTCCGCCGCCTGATGCCCGTCATCCGCTACCCCGCCGGCGACCGGGCGGAGTGGACCACCACCGAAGGCGGCCCGTTCCGCATCCTCGGCCGCGCCGAGGAAGGCGTACGCGTCGGCCCCGTCTCCCTGCACTGGCAGGACACCGTGAACGCCGTCGCCGCTGCCGATGCCGAGGGCCGCGTCACCGGCATGCAGCTCGTCGTCCGCCGCTGGGAGGGCCGCGACGGCCTGGTGCTGCGCCTGGCCACCGGCCCCGGCCAGACCCCCGACGACCTGGACGTCCTCGCCCGGCGGGTCGTCACCGGGCTGAACACCGCCCGGCCGCTCTACCCCGACAGCGTGGAAGCGGGCTTCGTCCACCCGCTCCGCGTCGAGTGGGCCCGCCACCGCGACCTGGCGGTCAACTCCCGCTCCGGCAAGCTCGTCCGCGTCCTGGACGAGAGGCCGACCGCATGACCGCCGCGACGGCCCCCGCCCGCCGGGTGCCCCTCGTCCTGCGCAACCGCATGTTCGGGACCGTATGGCTGGCCCAAGTGCTCACGCAGGCCGGCATGCGCATGTTCCAGGTGGGCGCCTCCTGGTGGCTCATCGCCTACGCGGCCTCCGGCGACGGCGGGTCCGCGGCCGGGCTGTTCATGGCCGTGAGCACGCTGCCCGCCGTGGCCCTGGCCCCGGTCATCGCCCGCGCCATCGCCCGCTTCGCCCACCGCTCACTGCTCCGCGCCGCGGCCGCCGGAGCGGGAGTCGTCGCCGCTGCGCTCGCCGGCTGGGCCGGCGTGAGCGACCTGCCGGTCGCCGCGGCCTACGCGGGAGGACTCGCCCTGGCGACCTGCCAGGCCTTCTTCGACCCGTGCCTGACCACCTCCGTGCCCGAGCTCGTCGACGACGAGGACATCGAGGCCGCGACCGGCTTCGAGCTGTCCACCCAGTCGCTGGCGAGCCTCGGCGGAGCCATGCTCGGCGCCCTCGTCGTGGACGGGGCCGGGATGGCCGGCCTCGCCGTCGGCTGCACCGCCGCCTACGCCGTGGCCGCGCTGCTGGTGGCGACCGTACGCTTCCACGGCACGGACGGCACCGCCGATGCCGCACGGCCCCCGGCCGGCGAACCGGATGCGGCCCTGGTCGCGGACGCCGCTGCGGGTGACGGCGGGGCACCGCGGCGGACGCTGCGTCAGATCCTGGGCGCGCTGCCGTACGTCCGGGCCGTCCTGCTCTGCTTCACCGCGGCCAACCTCTTCACCACGGCCGTCTTCGTCGTCATGCCGCTGTACACCGCCTCGGTGCTGCACGGTGACGGCGGTACGGTCACCCTCCTGGAGGCATCGCTCGGCGCGGGCACGCTGATCGGCTCCTTCACCGGCGCACGGGTGCCCGGCCGGCCCGGCGTGGTGGGCCCGGCCTGCCTGGGCCTGATGGCCCTCGCGCTCGCCCTTCCCGGCCTGATCGCCGCACGGCCCGTCCTCGCCGGCTCCCTGCTGGTGGCCGGGTGGAGCGTCGGGGTGATCGGGGTGCGTTTCGTGGCCCTGTTCCAGCGGCTCGTGCCGGCCGCCGACAAGCCCGCCTTCTTCGCCGTCATGCAGGCCGTCCTCGGCGCGACCTTCCCGGTCGCCTCGCTGCTCTTCGGGGTGCTGGGCGATCACTTCTCCGCCCGGACGCTGTGCCTGGTCCAAGCGGCCGGACTGGTCCCCGCCGCCCTCGCCCTGGCCCTGCTGCCGGAGCGCCCCGGCGCAGCGGGAGCGGAGGCCGCCTGCGACACGACGCGCGCACCCGAGACCGAAACCGAAAGCGAGACCGGAGCCGAGACCGGAGCCGACACCCGAGCCGGATCCGCCGAAACCGCTGCGGGGGGCGCCCGGTGACCACCGTGATCGAACAGGCGACTCCGGCCGACATAGCCGACCTGCGCCAGCTCTACTACGCCGTTTACGGGCCCCACTACCCCACGGCGCTCGGCACCGACCCCGCCGAGATGTCCCGGCTCATCCAGGACCCGCACACCCTCTGGCTCGTCACCCGCTGCCCGCGCACCGGCGCCCTCGCCGGTTCGGCCGCCGTGCACAGCGAGCCCGGCAGCCGCGTCGGCCGCCTCGAAGGGCTCGCCGTCCACCCGGACCAGCGCGGCTCCGGGTGCGCCGGACTGCTCACCGAGACACTGTGCGAGGCCACCCTGGACACCGGAACCCTCGACTCGGTGTACGCCACCGTCCGTACGGTCAGCGCCGGACCGCAGCGCGTCGTGGCCCGCAACGGCTTCCGCCCCCTCGGCATCCTGCCCAATGCCGTGGAGCTCAGCAGCCGCGAAAGCCTCGCGCTCTACGCGCGTCACGCACCGGGGGTGCTCGACCGCCGCGTCCCCGTCGACGAGGTGCCCGCCTCCCTGATGCCGCTCCTGCGTACGGCCGGGGCGAGTCTCGGCATCAGCTACGCAACGACCCGGCCCACGGCGCCGCAGCCGACCCCGGCCGGGCCCGCGCCGCGACCGCTGGAGATGATCGAGGCACCGGCCTTCGTCCGCCGCCGCTTCCAGGAACACTTCCCCGACCAGGGCCGCTGGTTCTACCCGTTGCACACCCCGAACATCCTGCTCACTCCCGAGGACGGCAGTTTCGAGGTGTACGCCTACCTCAACCGCACCGGCGGGTACTGCGCCCTGGTCACCGCCCACCCCGAACCCGCGGCCGCCGCCGGCCGGCTGGAGCAGGTCACCCGGACCCTCACCCGCGCGGGCGCCGGCTACGTCGAGGCCCTCGTGCCCCTCGAACACCACGCCGGGCTCTCCGCGTTCGCCGCCGAGGGCTTCATCGCAGGAGCCCTCTACCCGGCCATGCGCCGCGACGGGGACGGCTTCCACGACTACGTGGTGATGTCCCGGACCACCGAGCACATCGACTTCCGCGGCGTGGTCGTCGACCCGCCGCTCCAGCCCTTCCTCGATTCCTATGTGTCGGCCTGGGCGTCGACACATCTGCCCTCACGTGAGGTTGCCCCATGAGCCCTGCGAACAACGCGAACCCTTCGATGCCCTCGAACCCCCATCTCGCCCCCGTGGACGTCCCCGACCCCGCCGCCCTCGCCCACGTGCAGCAGCTGTGCGACCTGAGCGCGCCCTACACCTCGGGTCCGGCCGGGGAAGAGCTCTTCACCGCCGCCATGGCGGAGATCAACGCCTGGCACCGCGACCGGTCCCCCTTCTTCCGCAGCCTGTACGACGCCGAGCGGCCCGCCACCCCGTACGGCGCGCCCCTGGTGCACGCGAACTTCTTCAAGCGCCACGAAGTCCTCTCCATACCCGGGGACGAGGTCCACCTCCACCTCACCTCCTCCGGCACCACCGGACAGAAGTCGCAGATGTTCTTCGACGAGTGGACCATCCGCTCCGCCCAGCGCATGGTCGCCCGCATCTTCGACCACAACGGCTGGATCACCCCCGACCAGCCCGTCAACTACCTGCTCTACAGCTACGAACCCGCCCGCGACCTGAAGCTGGGCACCTCGTTCACCGACAACTACCTGTGCGACTTCGCCCCGGCCCGCACGGTCGAGTACGCCCTGCGCCACACCGGCGGCGGGCACGAGTTCGACCCCTTCGGCTGCGTCGCCGCACTGCGCCGCTTCGCCGAGGACGACGCCCCCGTACGCATCCTCGGCTTCCCCGCCTTCCTCTGGTTCACCCTGGAACGCATGCGCGCCATGGGCCTGCCGCCGCTGCAGCTCCCCGCGGGCTCCCTGGTCATCCTCGGCGGCGGCTGGAAGGGCCACAGCGAGCAGCAGATCGGCAAGCACGAGCTCTACGCCCGTGTCACCGAACAGCTGGGCATCCCCTCCGAGCGGATCCGCGACACCTTCGGCTCCGTCGAGCACTGCATCCCGTATATCGAGTGCGCGCACCACAACCTCCACGCGCCCGTCTGGTCGCGCGTCTTCGTCCGCTCCACCCGCACCCTCGAACCCCTCGCGTACGGCGAGCGCGGCTACCTGCACCTGGTGTCCCCGTACATCACCTCCGTTCCCGCACAGAGCGTCGTCATGGGCGACCTCGCCTCCCTCCACCCGGGAGAGGAGTGCGGCTGCGAGCTCGGCACCCCGTGGTTCACGATCCACGGCCGCGCCGGCGTCAGCCGCAACCGCAGCTGTGCCGTGGCCGCCGCCGAACTGATGAAGGGCATGTCATGACCGACACCACCACCAACCAGCATTACTGGCAGGGCGCCTTCATCGGCGACGACGAGGCCGCGCGCCGCCTGGAAACGCTGCCCGCCGCCGTCGAGGCCGCCCTCGCCGCGCCCCTCGACACCGAAACCCTGCTGGCCGCCTGCGACGCCCTCGCCGAGGCCCTGCGCGACCCCGGCCACCGCATCCGCGAGCGGCTGGTCCCGCACCTGCCGACGGGCCCGGGGGAGGAGGCCGGGGAACTCTTCGCCGAACTCGCCGCCTTCCTCGACCGCAGTGCCCTCACCCGCAAACTCCGCCGGGAACTGGGCGGCACGGCCCCGCAGCGGCTGAACCGGCCCGACGCCAAGGAGACGGTGTACGAGGCCTGGGCGCCCGTCGGCCTGGTCGCCCACATAGCCCCCGGCAACGCCGCCACCGTCGCCCCGCTCAGCCTGATCGAGGGGCTCCTGGCCGGCAACGTCAACGTCCTCAAGACCAGCAGCGCCGACACCCTCCTCGCCCAGCACCTCCTCGCCGAACTCGCCGCGCAGGACCCGAGCGGCGCCCTCGCCGAGCGCATCATCGCGCTCCGCTTCCCCTCCTCCCGCCAGGACTGGCTGCGCCTGATGTGCGCGCCCGCCGACGCGGTCGCGGTCTGGGGCGGCGAGGCCGCCGTCGAGGGCGTGGCAGCCCATGTCCCGGCCGGCTGCCGCCTGGTGGAGTGGGGGCACAAGATCTCCTTCGCCTACCTCACACCGGACGCCTGGGCGGACGAGGCCGTCCTGGACTCCCTGGCCCGGGACATCTGCCTGTTCGAGCAGCAGGCCTGCTCCAGCCCCCAGGTCGTGTACCTGGACACCCGGGACCCCGACGAGCTGCACGCCTGCGCGGGCCGCCTCGCCGCGGCCCTGGCGGCACAGCCGGCGCCCGCCGGGGAGGAGCTCGACCCGGCGGAGTACGCGGAACTGACCACCACCGAGCACCTCGCCCGGCTGGAGGAGCACCTGGGCTTCACCCGGGTCCTCGCCGCACCGGACGCCACCTGGCGGGTCATGGCCGACACCCGTCCGGCCCTCACGGCCTCCCCGCTGCACCGCAGCGTCTGGGTCAAGCCGCTGCCCCGCAAGGACCTGATCGCCACGCTGCGCCCCATGCGCCGCTACCTCCAGACGGCCGGGATCGCGGGCAGCCGCACCGACACCGCCGAGCTCTCCGCCCTGGTCCTGGCCGCGGGCGCCACCCGGGTCACCCCGGTCGGCGCCATGACGGCCGGCTACGCCGGTGAACCGCACGACGGCGTCTACGCCCTCCAGCGCTACAGCCGCCGCGTCGCCGTCCAGGCCGACGAGCGCTTCGCCACCACGGCCTGCCTGGACGACCTCGTCCGCCCGGCCGAGTTCCCCCGGCCCGCCGGGCCCCTGCTGGACAAGGCGGCCGTCCAGCACCTCAACCGCGAGGTCGACCGGCGTGACGCCGAGCTGTACTTCCGCAGCGGAGGCAGCACCGCGGCGCCCGCCCTCTCGCTCTTCAGCTACGAGGACTACGACACACAGATGCACGCCGCAGCCCGCGGCCTCCTCGCCGCCGGCTACGATCCCGCCCGCGACCGCACCGCCAACCTCCTCTACTGCGGCGGCATGTACGGCGGGTTCATCAGCTTCTTCTCCATCCTGGAGCGCCTGGGCGGCGTCCAGATGCCGATGGCGGCCGGCTCCGACCACCGGGCCACCGCCGAGATGATCACCGCGTACCAGGTCGACACGCTCTTCGGCATGCCCTCCTACCTCTGGCAGCTCCTGCACGAGGAAGCGGACCTCCTGCGGTCCTACGGCGGCATCCGGAAGATCTACTACGGCGGCGAGCACTTCACCGAGGAGCAGCGCCGGGTGCTCACCGAGACCTTCGGCATCGAGGTCATCCGTTCCCTCACCTACGGCAGCACCGACCTCGGCCCGCTCGGCTACCAGTGCACCCACAGCACCGGCAGCGTCCACCACCTCCACGCCGACCTGCACACCCTGGAGATCGTCGAAGCCGAGGCCGACCGCCCGGTGACGCCCGGGGAGACCGGCCGGCTCGTCTTCACCACCCGGGCCCGCCGCGGCCAGCACCTCGACCGCTACGTCATCGGCGACCTCGGCCGGGCCGTCCCCGGGCGCTGTCCCTGCGGCAGCCACGCCCCGCGCTTCGAACTCCTCGGCCGGCTGGGCGAGGTGATGCGGGTGGCGACGTACTTCCTCAACTACCGGCGCTTCGTCTCCATCGCGGCGGAGCACCTGCGCTACGGCGGCGAGATCCAGGCCGTCCTCAGCAGTGGACCCGCCCGCGAGGGCCTCATCCTCCGCATGGAGCGCTCGCACGTCACGGACGCGGAACGGGCGCGTGAAGTCTTCCTCGCCTCCTACCCCGAGCTGCACTCGGCCGTGTCGGAGAAGCTGCTCGACTTCACGGTCGAGCCGGTGGACGGAGCCGACCTGGCCCGTACGGCGACGAGCGGGAAGCTGCTGGCGGTGGTGGACCGGAGGCGGTAGCCGGGAGGCTGCGCGGGCCGCGGGGGAGGCGTCACGCGCCGCGGCCCGCGGGCCCGCGCTGGGCCAACGGGGCGTAAGGCATACCAACATCCAGGCATGTCATTGCTTATAGGCAATTCGCACCCTATGTTCCCCTCGGAATTACGCTGCCCCTGCACCGACACCCGGAGGTCCCATGCACGCCCGAAAGTCACACACGTTGCTGGCGGCAGCACTGCTGCTCTCGCTCGGCCTCCCGGCAGCGGCCGCGGACACCCCCGCGACCACCTGCTTCGGACGCGCGGCGACCATCACCGGAGCAGGCACGATCAACGGGACCGAGGGCAACGACGTCATCGTCGGGTCGGCGGGCGCCGACATCATCGACGGACGCGGCGGCGACGACCTGGTCTGCGGCCTGGCCGGGACCGACACCCTCGCGGGCGGTCTGGGCAACGACCAGCTCGAAGGCGGCGAAGGGAACGACCTCATCCGCGGTGACCTGATCACCACGGGAGCCGCCGCCGACGGCGGGGGCGACGACGTCCTCTTCGGGGGGCCGGGCGACGACCGCATGGGCGGCGACAGCATGGCCTTCGGCGGCAGCGCGACCGGCGGCGGCAACGACGTCCTCTTCGGCGAGGACGGCAACGACGCCATGATCGGCGACAGCCGCGGCGGCATCAACGCCTCGGGCGGCGGCAGCGACGTCGTCGACGGGGGAGCGGGCAACGACACCATCACCGGCGACTCCTCCGCCGAAGCCACGGCCACCGGCCACGGCAAGGACGTGCTCCTGGGCGGCCCCGGCACCGACGCCCTCATCGGGGACAGCAACTCCGGGCACGTCGCGCACGGCAAGGGGGACGGCACCCGCAAGGAGCGCCCCGCCCGCCCGGCCGCCACCGCCCCCGTCACCATGACGCCCCCTCAGCAGCTCGCGCCGACTGCGCCGGCCGCGCCGGCTCCCGAGGCGGAGGGCGGCAACGACGTCCTGGACGGCGGTGACGACACGCTGGACACCTGCGACGGCACCGCGGGAACCGACGTCGCCGTCCGGTGCGAGACCGCGACCAACGTCCCGTAGGGGGCCTCGGACGCGCTCAGCCGTCCAGCCGGTCGTGCAGGAAGGCGGTGACCTCCGCCCGGGCCCTGAGGGCCGCGTGCCCCGGTGCCTCGCGGACCTCCAGGGTCAGCACGGCATGGGCGAGGCGGCCGAAGCCGTCGCCGTTGCCGGGGGCCGAGTCGAGCCGGATGACCCTGAAGGAGCTGCCGAGCCGCTCGCGGAGCGTCTCGAAGCGCTCCTCCGGGGCCATCCGGTCCTCACTGAAACGCAGCCCCAGAACGCACAGCCCGCTGCTGCGCGTACGCTCGACCACCCGCTGCAGCTCGCCCTCGGACACCCCGGCGTCCGCGCGCCGCGCGGGGGTCAGCGCCATCGGGGTCGAGGGCTGGCTCATCACCGGGGCCAGCACCACGTCGTCCACCGCGGCGGCCAGGGCGAAGCCGCCCGTGAAGCAGAGACCGACGACTCCGACCCCCGCGGCGGGCGTACGGGCCGCAAGGTCGCGGGCGAGGGCCCGGAGGTAGTCGGCGACGGGCCGGCGGGCGTTCGTGGCGAAGGCGCGGAACTCGGCGGAGACGCACACGCGGGCGATGACCGCCGCGGTCCGGGCGAAGGAGACGGGCTTGCCCGGCGTACCGAACAGCGAGGGCATCACCACGGTGAACCCCTCGTCCACCAGGTGGTCGGCCAGCCCGAGCACCTCCGGCGTGATGCCGGGCAGCTCCGGCAGCAGCACCACACCGGGGCCGTCGCCCTTCTCGTAGCAGTCGTACGCGAGGCCCGCGGCGGCGAACGGGGCCCGGCGCCATCCGGCGAGGCTGGACGTCGGTGCGGCGGCGGTCATGGCTCCTCTTTCGCTCCCGGCCGACGGGTGCGGCAGTCGCCCCCCGGCTCAACGAGACATCTACCACGGTTCCTTCGCGCGGAGACGGGCACCTGCACACCATGACCGTTTACGTCGTCACCATCCCCGGCACCCTGCTCGGCGAACTCACTCCGGCAGGGCGCACCGAGCTGATCCGCGCCCTGCGCCCCTCGGACCCGAGGAGCACCGACCTGGGTGCGGCCGAAGAACTGGACATCCTGTCCTTCTACCCCGACTCGCCCGCCTTCAGCCTGCACCTGGAAGTCGAGGCGGCCGACACCGCCTCGGCGGAGGACCAGGCCCGCGCCCTGGCCAGGGCCGCCCTCAGCTCCGCCGGACTCACCACCGACACCGCACCCCTGGGAGACCCGGTCATCACCGGCATCGCCCGGGACTGATGCCGCCGTCCCGCCGGGCCCGGGGGCCGCTGCGAGGGCAACGGCCGCCGGGGGCTTTCCCGGGCTCGCGTGCTGCGGGGAGGCAGCCGGACGGGAGCCGGGGGGCCGTTGCGGCGGGACGGCAGCGTGGTGCCGGTCGGCAAGTCCGCGCGCGTCCCGGGGGGACGGGGACCGCGCGCGGACCACCGCTCTCGATGCGCGGCGCCCCCCTCGACTGCGGGAGCGCCGACTGCACCGACACCACGCGTATGGCCGCTGCGGCCGATCCCAAACGTCGCCTCCCGCAGTCCCTTTGACGTTCCCTCACCGACCACCTGTCGGAGCACCGTGGACCGGAGGCGCGCACCCGTGCGCCCCGGGGTCGTCCGCCACCCGTTCCCGTCAGGCATGAAACGGGCGGAGTGGGTAGCCGCAGGGTGGAGGCCGAGCCCGTGAAGCACAGTGACTGGCTGATCACCACCGGTGAACGCGGCAACCCCGCGACCCGACTGGACCGTCGCCACCTCCGGGGGAGCGCGTGGTCCAGCGGCAACCGGGTACGCCCCTTGGTCCACGGCAAGACCTACTTCGCCGAGTTGCTCCTCGCGATCCGCGCCCTGCACCCGGGGGACCTCCTGCTGTTCACCGACTGGCGCGGTGACCCCGACGAGCGGCTCGACGGCGAGGGCACGGAGATCGGCGCGGTCCTCTGTGAGGCCGCCGCACGGGGTGTGATCGTCAAGGGGCTCGTCTGGCGCTCCCACCTGGACCGGTTCCAGTTCAGCGAGACCGAGAACCGCCACCTCGGCGAGGAGATCGAGGAAGCCGGCGGCGAGTGCCTGCTCGACATGCGGGTGCGCCCCGGCGGCTCCCACCACCAGAAGCTCGTCGTGCTGCGCCACCCCGGCCGTCCCGAGCTCGACACCGCGTACGCGGGCGGGATCGACCTGTGCCACAGCCGCAACGACGACGCCTCCCACTGCGGCGACGCCCAGGCCATGCCGCTCGCCGCCGCCTACGGGCCCCGGCCGCCCTGGCACGACGTCCACCTGGCCGTCCGCGGCCCGGCCGTCGGCGACCTCGAAGCCGCCTTCCGCGAACGCTGGGACGATCCGGCGCCCCTCAGCCGCAGCCCGCTGATGCGGCTGCGCGAACTCCTGCGGCACGAGGACACCCGGCCGGGCACCCTCCCGCCCCAGCTTCCGGACCCGCCGCCCTGCGGCAGCCACACCGTGCAAGTGCTGCGCACCTACCCCAACCGCCTGCTGCGCGGCTATCCCTTCGCCCCCGACGGCGAGCGCAGCATCGCCCGCGGATACCTCAAGGCCCTGAAGCGGGCCAAGGCGCTCGTCTACGTGGAGGACCAGTACCTGTGGTCCCCGAGCGTGGTCGACGCCTTCGCCCGGGCGCTGCGGGACAACCCGGAGCTCAGGCTGATCGCCGTGGTGCCCACCGTCCCCGAGCAGGACGGGCGGCTCACCCTGCCGATGTACCTGGTCGGGCGGGTCACCGCGCTGGAACGGCTGCGCCGTGCGGGCGCCGACCGGGTGGCGGTCTACGGACTGGAGAACCGGTCCGGGACCCCCGTGTACGTCCACGCCAAGGTGTGCGTGATCGACGACGTGTGGGCCTCGGTCGGATCCGACAACATCAACCTCCGCTCCTGGACCCACGATTCGGAACTCAGTTGTGCGGTCCTGGATGAGAGCCCGGACACCCGCAGGCCCGGCGATCCGGGCGGTCTCGGAGACGGGGCGCGCCGCTTCGCGAGAGAGCTGCGCCTCGAACTGGCACGGGAACACCTGGACGGCGGGGAGCCGGACGTCCTCTGCGACCCGGTGGGCGCCTTCGAGGCCTTCGCGGCGAGCGCCGCCGCGCTGGACTCCTGGTACGAGGACGGCGGACGGGGCCCGAGGCCGCCGGGCCGCCTTCGTGCGTACCGCCCGCCGGAGCTGTCGCGACCGGCGCGCACGCTGGCCATGCCGCTGTACCGCGTCCTCGTCGATCCGGACGGCCGCCCGGTGCGGCTGCGCCGGCGCAACGCGTACTAGCGGGGACTCCGGCGCACCACCGGCCCCCTCGTTCCCCCGCTCATTCCCCGGCGGTCAGCTGCGCGCAGCGGGAGACCACGGCGGCGAGATCACCCGTCGAGCGGAGCAGGTCCCGCTGGACGCGGGCGCCGTTGCCGCGGCGCAGGAGCTCCTCCAGGCCCGCCTTGACGCGGTCGGAGTCCCCGTTCTCGTCCAGGGCCTCCCGTACGTGGTCGTACAGGGCCCAGACGACCGCCTCGGGCGAGTCCTCGCGCAGGGTGGCGGGGTGGATCAGCGGTCCGTCGATCCCGGACCGGGCGGCGCGCCAGGCGGCGAGCCGGAGCAGGCCCGTGTCGACGGGAGAGGGGGCCTCGCCCGCCCGCCAGGAACGCGCGGCCGTGTCGACCAGGCCGCGCACGAGGGCGGCCACCAGCACGGTGGTGGCCGCGTCCAGGCAGACGTCCGCCACCCGGATCTCGACCGTGGGGTAGCGGGCGGCCAGCCTCGCATCGAAATAGATCATGCCCTTGTCGCGCAGCACGCCGGTCTCCACCATGGCCCGCACCCGCTCGTGGTACGCCGCGGCCGAACCGAAGAGGTTGACCGGCCCCGCCGAGGGCCACCGGTTCCAGACCCTGCTGCGGTAGCTGCCGTAGCCGGTGTCCTCCCCTTGCCAGAAGGGCGAATTGGCGCTGAGCGCGGTCAGGACGGAGAGCCAGGGCCGGATCCGGTCCAGGACGGCCACGCCCTCCTCGTCGGACTCGACCGACACGTGCACATGGCAGCCGCAGGTCAACTGCTCCTGGGCCGGCAGTCCGAACTGCCGGACGATCCACTGGTAGCGTTCGCCCACGCTGAGGGTGGGCTCCACGGTCAGCGGGCAGGTCGCGAGCGCCGCCACCTGCACGCCGGCGGTCTGCGCGTGCCGCGCGGCCTCGGCGCGCCACCGGCGGATCTCCTCGGCGAGCTCGTCCATCCGGGTCACGGGCCGCGTGGCGAACTCGACCTGTTCCTGCTGCAGCTCCTTCTCCAGCGGGATCTCCCCGTCCGCCCCGGCGGCCCGGCCCCCGGACAGCAGGGCGGACGCCAGTACCGCGCCCGCCGATGCCGCCGGCTCACCGGTCCGCGGGTTGACCAGGAGCAGTTCCTCTTCCACGCCGACGCTTCGCATACAGTCCTGTCTTTCCTCGCCCATGCCGTGCGGGTCTCGCAGGTCTGCTCTGCCCCGAAGTCGGGCCGTCATGCGCAGGTCGCCCCGGCTGCCCCGCTGCGCAGGCACCCACGTTTGAACGGCCGGATCGCGAGCACGTCCGAAGGGGCGGAGCGGATGCATACGACCGCCGTCCACCGGAACAGAAGGAGCGGGCCATGGCCGTGCAGCAGGACATCATCGAGGTGATCCTCAAGGACCACCGGACGATGGAGGAGCTCTTCCGCCGGATGCGGAGCGTGGAAGCGGACCGTGCGGGAGCGCTGCGCGAGTTCGCCGCCCTGCTCATCGCCCACGGCGAGGCCGAGGAAGCCGAGGTGTACGGCGCCCTCAAGCGGTTCAAGGGCGTCGACGACGACGAGGTGGAACACGGCTCCGAGGAGCACGCCGAGGGCAACGAGGCCCTGCTGGCGCTGATGGAGGTGTCCGAGGTCGGCTCGGACGAGTGGGACGAGCGCCTGGAGGAACTGGTCAAGGCGGTCTCCCACCACATCGACGAGGAGGAGCGGACGATCCTCAACGGAGCCAGGGAGAGCGTGCCGGGCGAGCGGCGGGCCGAGCTGGCGACCGCCTTCCAGCGCGAGCGCGAACGGCTGCTCGCGGCGGACTGCGGCAGCATCGAGAGCGTACGCGCCCTCGTACGGGGATGACGGGCAACGGACGCACGCACACGGCCAGGGACGAGGCCGGGCACGGGGACGGGGACGGGGCCCGGCCGGGGGCCGCGGCCCCCGGCCGGGACGGCGAGACGCGTCTGACGGTGTGGGCGGCCCTCGCGGCGAACCTCGCCATCTGCGTGGCCAAGGCCGTCGGAGGCGTCATCGCCGGCTCGCCGGCGCTGCTCTCGGAGGCGGCCCACTCCGTGGCCGACAGCATCAACGAGGTGTTCCTGCTGGCCTCGGTCCGGCGCAGCAGGCGTCCCGCCGACAAGCGGCACCCCTTCGGCTACGGCAAGGAGCGGTTCTTCTGGTCGCTGCTCGCCGCTGTCGGGATCTTCGTCACGGGCGGTTGCTTCTCGGTGTTCCAGGGCGTGGAGGCGTTCCGCTCCGGCGGCGACGAAACGCACGACGGCTACGTGATCGGCCTGATCGTGCTGCTCGCCGCCCTCCTGGCCGAAGGCGCCTCGCTGCTGCGGGCCGTGTACCAGGTACGCCGTGCCGCGCGGGCCGCCGGGCACGGGATGGCCGAGGAGGTACGGCAAGGGCGCGATCCGGCGCTGCGTACCGTCCTCGCCGAGGACGGCACGGCCTGCGTGGGCGTGGTCCTGGCCATGGCGGGGATGGCGCTCCACATGGCGACGGGCCAGGTGGCGTACGAGGCGTGCGCCTCCGTCCTCATCGGCGTGCTGCTCGTGTACGTGGCCTACGTGCTCGGCAAGGGCGCACGGGCCCACCTGATCGGCGAGGCGGCCGACCCCGGCCTGCAGGACGAGGTCCGTGCGCTGCTCGAAGCACAACCCGAGATCGACTCCGTGACGGCCCTGCTGACCATGCGCCTGGGGCCCGACGCGGTGCTGCTCGCCGCCGGAATCGACCTGACGGCCGGCTACGACAGCGAAACGGTCGAGGAGGCGATGGTCCGCATCCGCACCGAACTGAAGAGGCGGTGGCCCGAGTTGGAGCAGGTCTTCCTGGACGTCACGGACGCCGCGGCGGCCCGCCGCCCCACCGTGCACCCGCAGCCCCCGCGCCCGGCGTGAGCGCGGGGGGCCGCCCGGCCGGGGCGGGGATCAGCCCTGGCAGATCCCCTGTTCGTAGTCGACCGTGGCGGTCGCGCGGGAGTACTGCCACTGGGGGGCGAGCAGCTGGGCGTCGACCTGGCGGGCGGCGTCCGGGCTCTCCACGATGTAGCCGAAGTCCTGCAGCCACGCCGGGTAGAGGTTCTTGGACCCGATGTAGAAGGCCGAGCCGTCCACCGAGATCAGCTTGTGGTGCTGCGCGTACGGGTGGCCGTCGGCCCACCGCGGGCTCTGCGCGCTGCGGAAGGTGGCCAGCTGGAGGTTCGAGCACATCGCGGCCCTGGCCTTGCCCTGGTCCCCGGTGACCAGGGCGATCCGGTCGCGGAGCGTGTCACTGACCTCGGACAGCGACTTGATCTGCGAGTACCCCCCGCTGCCCACCGCGCCCCGGTTGGCCGGGTCGCTCACGACGATGCGGACCTTCACCCCGGCGGCCAGCTTGGCCGCGAGGGCGTCGTAGACGCGGATGTCGTAGCGCGGCAGCGGCGGGCAGGTCGCGTTGAGGTCCTGCTGGGAGATCTCGATGTGCCGGTTGGCGCTGGAGATCAGCGCCCGCAGGGCGCTCTCCTCCGGGTTGACGGTGTCGTAGTCGCGGTCCGCGTTGGTGTTGTCGTGCAGGCCCACCACGCACTTGGTGTCGGGAGCGCTCGGCAGGGTGGGCCGGAAGGAGGAAGCGGGGTCGCTGCCCCTGATGCCGACGCCGAGCCCACCGACCGCGATGACCGGCACGCCGCCCGCTGCGGGGGGCACCGGGGGAGCGGCCGCTCCCGTCTCCTTCGCGAGCGACGGCATGCACGCGGCGCCGTTGGAGGCGGCGAACCAGACACTGGCGATGTTGCTCTTGTTCTGGCAGGTCCAGGACCACAGCTCGTCCAGGTAGCGGCCGGCGGAGGCGGCCCCCGGGCCCTTGAGCGCGAGGTCGACGTCGGCGACCGGGTGCGCGGTCTCCAGGTAGTCGTCCTTCCAGCTGTTGATCCCGCCGGTGATCGCGGACTGACCGTCGACCACGAGGATCTTGGAGTGGTTCCAGGAGAACGCGGTCTTCGACGTGGTCATGGAAGCGACGTTGAGGTCGATGTTCCGGGCGTCTTCGCCGAGCCTGGCCACGAGCTCGTCCCGGTACTTCGAGGGCACCACGTTCAGGTGGTAGACCGGCGCGGCCCCCACCAGCACGCGCACCCTGAGCCGGTTGCCGTTCGCGCCCTGGGCCGCGGCCTTGAGGCCCGCGACGAGCGCGTCCTGGAAGGCTCCGTTCGGGAACGGGGCGAGGGTCGATATGTCGACCGTGTGCCTGGCCTGCGCGACGGTCTCGGTGATCTTCGAGAGCAGCTGCTGCGACCCCGGCCGGGCGGCGCAGGTGTCATCGCCCCAGCAGCCCGGGGTCTGCAGCAGCCAGTCGCCGCGGCCGGGGGTCGAGGCGCCCAGGACGTTGCCGTCGCTGCGCTCCCACACCTGGCCCTGCAGGCCGGGGGAGACCTGGCGCAGCGTCTGTTCGACGGCATCGAGGTGGGGCGCCGGCGTGCGCCCGGAGTCGGCCGCGGCCGGAAGGGCGGGCAGCAGCGCCAGCACCGCCGCCGAGACGGCGGCGCGGGTGAGCAGAGCGGAGGGGCGGTACACGGAAAGGCGGTGCAATGTGACTTCCTTGAACGAGGGATCGCCGCCGCCACGACAGGGCGACCGGCAAGATCAACTCGCGGAAGTTACCACCGGGTCACAAGAAGCGGGGAATCACCCGCACGCATTTCAGCCACCGCATCCGACCGCGAACTCCCGGCCCCGCATGCGATGTGGCGGAGCGTCAGCGGAGGGAAGACGCGCGGGCGCGGGGGAGTGGGACATCAGCTCCGGGTGAGGCAGAACGGATGCCCGGCCGGATCCAGCAGGACCCGCCACTTCTCGCCGCCGGGCTGGTGAGCGGGCTTCGTCGCCCCCCACTCCAGCAGGACGGCCTCGGCGCCGTCGAGGTCGTCGACCGCAAAGTCGAGGTGGGCCTGCTGGGGCGCGCCCTGGCCGGGCCAGCGCGGAGGCTGGTGGTCGTCGACCCGCTGGAAGCCGATGAACAGGCCGTCCTCGCGCGTCAGGAAATCGCAGGGACACGACCGCTCCTTGGGGCTGGGCTCCGACATGAATGTCGCACACCGTAGAGTGCAGGCCGCAGGCCGCAGGCCGCAGAGCGCGGGGCGTGCAGGAGCGGCAGCCGGGCCGCGGGGGAGCGGTCAGTGCCGCGACAGGCCGCTGGTGATGCGGCTCCACACGGACCGGGTCGCGCCGAAGCCGCTCTCGTGGGCCCAGACGTGCGTGCAGGACGGGCACTGCAGGTGCAGCAGGCTGCCGGTGTTCGTCAGCAGGTAGCGCCAGTGCACGGAGCACGTCCGCCCGTCGGCGCACGGCTCGCAGCCCCGGGCGTCGTCGCAGTTGGGGCAGGCGACCCAGGCCCGGCGGCCGGGGTCGGCCTGCGGGTCACGCGGCAGCACGCCCGCCGCCCTCGCGTCGGGGGAGGACACCGGCCGCGACCAGCTCCTCGTACACGCGCTGCTGCTCGGGGTCGAGACCGGAGTACAGCAGGTCGTACGCCTCCTCCTCGCCCCGCATCACCTCGACCGGATCCCAGTCCGGCCCGAGGGCGGCGAGCACCTGGGCCCGCCGCAGCATCTCGTGGGCGCTGAAGTCCAGGTCGAAACCGACCAGCGCACGGCTGTCGGGCGTCCCGTCGGGGCCGTCGGGGTGGGGTTCGCGGTGGGGGGCCATACAGCGAACTTAGGTAAGCCTTCTTTCCCCGGTCAAGGTCGAGTGAGTGGAGTCACAGCGGGCCGGGGCCGCCGCCTCGCGCGGTCAGGTGACGGGCCAGGGCGACCGCCGCGAGCAGCGCGATCAGGACGCAGACCGCAGGCCAGCCGAAGGCGGCATGGGCCCGTACGCCGAGCCAGGAGCCCACGGTGCCGCCCGAGTAGGCGCAGGTCATGTAGGCGGTGTTGAGCCGGCTGCGGGCGTCCGGGCGCAGGGCGTACATCCGCGAGGTGTTGGCGAGCATGCCGGACTGCATCGAGATGTCCAGCAGCAGCGTGCCCGCGGCGAGCGCGGCCAGGCCGGCCGTGCCGCCCAGGCCGCCCACCGCGAGGACCGCGGCCGCCAGCAGGACCCCGAGCAGGGAGACCCGGTTCACGGGGTCGGGTCCATGGCGGTCCACCAGCCGTCCGGCGAACGGGGTCCACAGCATGGTGACGCCGCCGACCAGGGCGAGCAGGCCGAGGGCCTGGGCCCCCAGGCCGTAGACCGGGCCGGTCAGCAGCAGGGCCAGGCCGGTCCAGGTGGCCGAGAAGCCTCCGAAGACGCAGGCCTGGTACAGGCAGGAGCGGCGCAGCTCCGGCTCGGTGCGCAGCAGGCGCAGCGGTTCGGCCAGGAACGAGGCGTACGGCCGGCGGGCTGCGGAACCGGGCGGGGTCGTGGTCGGGACCGCGAACACCATCACGGCGGCAAGGATCAAGGTCACCACCGCGGCTACCAGATAGGGGGCCCGCCAGCCCAGCCACTCGCCGAGCGTCCCGCTGAACGTACGGGCCAGCAGCATGCCCCCGGTCGACCCGCTCAGCAGGGTCCCGAGCACCGCGCCCCGGCGGTCGGGCGCCACCAGGCCGGCCGCCAGCGGGCCGATGATCTGCGCGGCCACCGTGGTCAGCCCGACCAGGGCACTCGCGGCAACCAGCGGCGGCAGCGCCGGGGCGCAGCCCGCGCCGAGCAGGGCCACACCGCGTCCTGTACCGGCGCAGCCCCCTCGGAGACCGACTCTCTGCCGGACGCCCGTAGGGCGGGGGCGCCGTACGCGGGGTCCGGCCGTGCGCAGCTTCAGCCGAGGAAGTTGCCGTAATACCCGCCGATGCGGCTGTAGTAGTCGGTGTCCCCGAGATGCTGCTCGCTTTCGAATTCGGGGGCCGCCTTGATCTGGTCCTTCGTCCGGTCGACGTGGATCGTCTCCTTCTCCGTGTCGACATGGATGACCGTGCCCGCCGGGAGCAGGACTTCCCGCCCGAAGATCCACGGACCGGTGTCCACGACGATGTACGAGGATCCGACCTCGTCGGAGTGCTTGCTGACCTTGCCGATGGCGCCGTCCGCTGCCTCGACCTTGTAGCCCGTCAGGTCGATGGCCTGCAAACGGCCCGCGCTCTCGCGGTATCCCCACACGTTCACGTTCACGAGGAGTTCCTCTCTTCCGTTCCCGAAGGCTCCTGGCCCGGACCGCCCGGATCCGGGACGGCCTGACCGCCCGTGTGCCCCGCCGACCGCTCCTGACACGCACCACCGCGAAGTTGGAGGTCAGCGGCATCGGACGCCGGGGCTATAAGCCCTGAAGTGGCGCGCCGGCATGACCCGGTCCGTGCTAGAGGAGGCTTCGCATCGGCTCCTGTCCGAGTTCGAGCGCTTCCTGTCCGCGGGGTTCACGGGGCCAGCGGCGTGTGGTGGGCCGGGACGGCCTCCTCGCGGCTGACGGGCTGGGGCGGGCTGCCCTCACCGAACGGGTGCCCGCCCAGGGCTGCCCGGCCGTGCGGTTCGAGCCAGCCCGACAGGTCCGGGCCGACCGGAACGATCCCGGTCGGGTTGATGTCCTCGTGCACGAGGTAGTAGTGCCGCTTGATGTGGTCGAAATCGACCGTGTCGCCGAAGCCGGGCGTCTGGAACAGGTCCCGCGCGTACGCCCACAGCACCGGCATCTCCGTGAGCTTCTGCCGGTTGCACTTGAAGTGCCCGTGGTAGACGGCGTCGAAGCGCACGAGCGTGGTGAACAGCCGGACGTCCGCTTCGGTGACCGCCTCCCCGACGAGGTAGCGGGACCGCTCAAGCCGTTCGGAGAGCCAGTCCAGCCGGGCGAACAGACGCCCGTACGCTTCGCGGTACGACTCCTGCGATCCGGCGAACCCGGCCCGGTACACGCCGTTGTTCACGTCCTTGTAGACCACCTCGTTCACCGCGTCGATCTCCGACCGCAGCGCGGGCGGGTACAGCTCCGGCGCCCCGTCGCGGTGGTACGGCGTCCACTCCAGCGACATGTCGATCGTGATCTGCGGGAAGTCGTTGGTCACGACCTTGCCGGTCGGAACGTCCACGATCGCCGGCACGGTGATCCCCCGGTCGTAGCCGGGTTCCCGGGCGAAGTACGCCTCCTGCAGCCGCGCGATGCCCAGCACCGGGTCGCGGCCGCCCGGATCGAGGTCGAACGTCCAGCTGCGCTCGTCGTGCGTCGGTCCGGCGACGGCCATGGGCAATGCCTTCTCCAGCCCGAGCAGCCGCCGTACGATCACCGCCCGGCTGGCCCAGGGACAGGCGCGGCTCACCACCAGACGGTAGCGGCCGGGCTCCACGGGGAAGCCGTCGCGCCCGTCAGCGGTGATCCGGGTGGTGAGGTACCGGCTGTCGCGGGAGTACTCCCCGCCGGGGTGCACGTAGCTCATCTGAAGCCCCTACCCGGAATCCGCAGTGGCGAACGCCTCAAACAGGGCAAATCGCTCGACGGTGCACCCGGCCGACGGCGCGCCGGGCCCCTGTGCGGCTGCACAGGGGCTCAGCGGCGCCGACGGGCACCGGGGTCGTGGCCGAACACCGCCGAGGCGGCGCTCACCGCACCGATCCACGCCATCACCGCCGCCACGGCGACGGGCGTCGACCCGCCGAGGGCGCTCGTGACGAGGACCGCGAGCGCCGCCCCCAGAAGGAGGGCGGCCACGGCCCGCTTCATCGGGGCGGCGGGCACGGGGCCGGCCTGGGTGCCCGGCACGGGCCGCCGGGCACCCGGCACCAGCCGGCCGGTGCGCGGCGGCTGCGCCGTGAGCTGCCATTCCAGCTGGTTCCATGCAGCGGCTTCACGTGCCGACAGTCTGCCCCGTGCGGACATGTCGCCTCCAAGTGGTGGTACGGCCCTCTCGGGACTCGCCTGACTCCGATGCACTGGCGCCGGGCCGGGTCAGAGACGGCCGCCCGTCAGCCGGGAGAGGGGGCCGCGCCGCCGCAGACCCGCCCGCCGGCCGACCGCGTACGAGGCGGCGACGAGGGTGGCCGTGCCCGTGGCGGCACCGGCGGCCACGGCCTTGCGGGCGCGTACGGCGCTCCACAGCAGTCCGGCGCGGTCGACGCCGCCCCGCAGCGCCTGGGCTGCGACACGGGTCTTCTCCGCGAGAGGGGCGGGCAGCACCGTCAGTGTGCCCGTCGCCTCGTCCTTGGCGTCGGAGGCGGTCTTCGCGCCGGCCTGTGCGGCCTGTGTGGCGCGCTGCCTGGTGGCGGCCCCGTTCGAGCGGGAACTGCTGGAAGAGGCCTTGGAGTTGGTGGACTTCTCGGATGCAGTCATGTTCCGCGTCTGGCCGCATCTGCTCTCGCTAAACCTTTACAGAAGCCTGCCGAGTGGCCCGAGATCGAGGTTGAGGTCCTCGGGGGTGAGGCCGAACCGGCTGCGCAGCAGCCCCATGCGGTCCTCAAGCAGCATGAGGGTCAGGCCGAGCCGTTCCTCCTGCTCCTCGCTGAGGTCGCCGCATTCCACGCGGCGCAGGGCCTGGCGTTCCATCAGCTGCCGCAGCAGCTCGACGACGGTCAGGACCAGGCGGGCCAGGTCGCGTTCCACGGTGTCGGGGTCGAGTTCGACGCGCTGGGGCCGGCTCATGGGGCCACCTGCTTCCAGGGGGACGGTACGGCGTCGTTGACGGAACTGATGAGGGCTTTGAGGTCGATGCGTACGAGATCCACGTCCGCGATGCGCAGGGTGATGTCGCCGGCCAGGACGACGCCTCCCGCCAGCAGCCGGTCGAGCAGGTCGACCAGGGCGAGCTCCCGCTGCCCCGTCATGAGGAGGCTCCGCCCTGGCCACCGGCGGTGAAGGAATAGGGCACCCACGGGCCGGTGACCTCCAGACGCAGCCCGCGGGGCAGCATCTGCGCGGAGGGGACGGCTTCGGAGAAACTCCGGCGGGCGTGCACGGGGACGAGGTACGCGGCGTTGAGGACGTTCCGTCCCGGCGCACCGGACAACTGGGGCTGCTGGGGCGGATGCAGCACTGCAGCCGAGGCGTGCGCGGAGAGCACCCGGTGGATGCTCTCGCAGGTGCGGGCGGCTTCCTCCTCGGCGGTTTCCCGGGCGCGGCGGTCCTTGAGCCGGCGGCGCAGGTAGTCCCGCCCGGCCGATCCGTCGCCGGATCCGTCCGGCGGCCGGCCCGGGGCCGGCGCCGGGGCAGGCCCCGGCGCCGACTCCGGCGGGGAGGAGGAGGCGTCGACGTAGACCTTGACCCCCCACTCCTGCGCACCGGCGATGCGCTCCATCGTGGCGGTGATCTGCTGGTGCGCCTCGTCCAGCAGGCGGCGTACGCTCTCCTCGCCGCGGCAGAGGGTGGCCAGCTGCAGCGGCACGGTCGTGGTGCGTTCGCCGACGGCGGCGACCACGCTGTGGTGGGCGCGCGCCAGGGCGGACAGCCGGTCGAGGTCTTCCAGCTGTGCGCGCAGCGGTTCCTCGTCGAAGCGAACCGCCTCGACGGGCTCGACGACGGCTGCGAGCCGCGCGTGCTCCACCAGCCGCAGGCCGCCGCCCAGGGGCGCCGGCAGGTCGGGAAGGGCTTCGCGGGCGGATGCCTCGACGACCGTGTACACGTACAGCAGGGTGTCCTCGTGGTCGCGGTCGCGGCCGCGAACGAGGTCGAGGCTGTGGTCGTGGTCGTGGTTGTCGGGGTGGTTCATGTCTGCCATGTCTGCTCCGGCCTGGATTCCAACTCCGCTATGCGGCGGCGCAGCTGTTCGTTCTCCTTGCCGAGTTCGGTGTGCCGGGCCGAGGAGGACAGGGCGGGGTCCTGTTCCCACCAGTCGATACCCATCTCCTTGGCCCGGTCGACCGAGGCCACCACCAGCCGGAGCTTGATCGTCAGCAGTTCGATGTCGAGCAGGTTGATGCGGATGTCGCCGGCGATCACCACACCCTTGTCCAGGACGCGTTCGAGGATGTCGGCGAGATTTGCGCTACTGCCGTCGTCGTAGGGCCGTGACAGGCCGGAGGGCATGGTCATGACCGCCCTCGGCCTTCGGCTCCGGTGGCCGTCGGGTTGGTCATTGCGGTCGCACCCTGCTTTCCAGTCGGTCCAGGAGCTCGTCCTCCCGGCGGTCGAACTCGGCCTCGTCCATCTCGCCCGCCTCGAACGCGGCGACCAGTTGCGCCAACTCCTTCTGGATGGCGGACGGGTCGTAGTACTGCCGCTCCGCCTCGGCCACCACCTGCCGCAGCACCCATGCGGTGCCGCGCACCGGAGCGGCCGGCAGCAGCAGTACCTCCGTCAGCAGCCCCATCGCGGCGCTCAGCCCGCGTCGGCGAAGCTGTACGCCGGCAGCGGCCCGGTGATCTGGACGTGCAGATGCTCGTGCTGCTCGGCCAGGGCGCGGACCGCCTCAAGGAACTTCTCCCGCTGCTCCCGTTCGACCAGGAACGACAGGTTCGCCAGCCGGCCACTGTTTTCCGGGCCGTGCCGCAGCGCCGCCGCCAGCGGGGTGAGGGTGGACTCGATCAGCAGCGCGTCCGCCACCTCGCGTTCCTTGACCGCCCGGGCCATCAGCTCGCCGAATTCCAGGCGCTGGTCGTAACTACCGCCGCCTGCCGCCCGGTTGGCCTCAAGGCGGGCCGCCAGTTCCGGATGTGAGGACAGCACCTGGTAGAGCACCGCCTGCTCGTCGTGGTCGGCCTTCACGTTGTACTCGTCCTTGCCCTCCAGGGCATCGAGCCGCTCCAGGTAGCTGTTCTCGTGCTCGTCGAGGATGGCGGCCACCGTCGCGTCGTCGGGGGAGACCCCGCCGAACCGCAGCGGCAGCACCGGTCCGCCGGAGCCGGCCTGGATGACCACGCGCTGGTGGGCCAGCAGGTCGCGCCGCTTGGCCTTCAGTTCGCTCGGCGCATCGCTGACCAGCGCCAGCAGGCGTCCGCTGCGCACCGTCCGGACCGGCAGGGCCGGCTCGCCTATGCCCTCCAGGGGCTCGGGCAGCCGCTGGGAGGCGCGGGTGATTCCGTACACGTAGGTGCTCATTCCTTCTCCTCCCGTCGGGTGGTGGTCCGCCGGCGCGGTCGGCTCTCGCTCTTCTCCTCCTTCTCCTCGCCGTCATCCCGGTGGAAGATGTCGGAGACGGCCTGTGCGGCGCCGCTGAGCGCGCCCTTGGACTTGCCGTGGGCCCCGGACTCGGTGATCTCCCCCACCAGGTCCGGAAGGCCGGGGCTCTTGCGCGGACCGGCCTCCAGGTCCAGGCGGTTGCAGGCTTCGGCGAACTTCAGATAGGTGTCCACGCTGGCCACGACGACCCGTATGTCGATCTTCAGGATCTCGATGCCGACCAGGGAGACCCGCACGAACGCGTCGATGACCAGACCGCGGTCGAGCACGAGTTCCAGGACGTCGTAGAGCCCGCTGGAGCCGCCTCCCGAGGAGGCCGGTGCGGACTGGGCAGGGACGACGGTCATTGTTCTGGTTCCCTCTCGTGTAGGGGGCGGAGCGGGTCACCTTCGGTCCGCGCGGCCCCGTTCGTAGCGGCGGGTGCGGCGGTAGCCGAGCAATGCGCCCTCTGCGTCGAGTTCGACGTCGTACGAGGCCAGCAGACTCGTCGTGTCCGGGATCCGGGAGAGTTCGAGGACCTCTACCGAGAGCTGCCAGGCGCCGTCCTCGGCGCGCCGGCACGAGCTCACGGACTCGATGGGCAGCCGCAGCAGTTCCGACAGTTGGTCCGTCGCCGCACGGATGACGTGGGCGGCCGACAGCGGCCGCTCCTTCTCCGCCTCTTTCGGTGTGCCGTTGTGAGCTGTGTCAGTCATGACTTCCTCCTGCTGCGTATGGCCGGTCGCCCCAACTCCAAACCCCGCCGGGCAAAACGGAGGGGCCGTGCCTGCTGACGCGGCACGACCCCTCGGCAAGGAGCGGGACCTTGTTACGGCATGCTCGGGCAGTGCGCTGCGCGCGGCTGAGTGAAGTACTGGGCGTCCTTGGGGCGGGATGCGTCGTGGCTGCCGGGGCGCGGAGCCGGCTCCATGTGGGGTATGTACTTGGAGCAGTGGATGTAGGCCTCCTCGACGGTGAGGTGGACCCACAGGTGCGGACTGCGGCCGGGAGCGGCGTCACGGGGCAGGTCGGGGTGGAGCATGCGGAGGTCCGCGTCGTGGTAGAGGCGGGCAACGCCGTTGACGTGGAGTCCCACGTGGTGGTGGGTGAAGTCCACGAAGAGCATGCCCAGATGCGGGTTCTCCAGCATGTTGCCGGCGCTCGCGAGCACGCCGTTCCCGCGGAACTCGGGGTAGGCGAGGGTCCGGTCGTCGATCACGCGGACGAACCCCGGCGCCCCTGCCCGGAAACTCGCGTCGCATTCCCCGTGGGAGTCGGCGGTGGCCAGGAAGACCATGGCCTGGCGGCCGATGAACTCACGCATCTCCGGCGTGAGGTGGGGGCGTACCTGCTGGTCGTAGAAGCGTGCGGCGCGGTCGGCGGTTCCCAGGTGCTGCTGCAGCTGGTGTTCACCCGCTGATCCGAAGGACGGCGGCGGCAAGGTCACGGGGGTTTCTCCTGGGAGGGCGGATGAGGGAGCGGCTCAACGAGCGGACAGGACGGGGGTCTCGAAGGGGTCGTGGTGGATGTGGTCGGGCAGCGTGCCGTGGAGGGTGAGCGTTTCGGTGGCGGAGACGACCATGGAAGCGGGGCCGCTGAGAAAGACGTCGTGCTGGTACCAGGGCCCGTACTCGGCCAGCACCTGCGGCAGGGATCCCCGGATCCCGGGGACGTGTTCATGGGAGACCGCGCCCCGGAGGGTCAGCCAGTGGTGCCGCTGCGCCATCCTGAGCATGTCGTCGACCCCGTACAGCTCCGCGCCGGTGCGGGCGCCGAGGAACAGGTCCACCTGATGGCGTCCCCCGCGGCGGGCGACCTCCTCGATGAGGGCGCGGATCGGCGCGAGACCGGTGCCGCCGGCCACGCAGAGCAGGTCGCTGTGGACGGCCGCGTCCAGCACCATGTCGCCCATGGGCGCTCCGAGGTGGAGGACGTCGCCCACCGCGGCCCGGTGCACGAGGGCGTCGCTGACCGTGCCGCCGGGCACGGCGCGCACGTGGAAGGTGAGGGTGCCGTCCTCGCGCGGTGCGTTGGCGGGGGAGTAGTAGCGCCACTGCTTCGGCCACCACGGGGTTTCCACACTCACGTACTGTCCGGCGGCGTACTCGTACGGTATGTGCGGACGTACGGTGATTTCGGCGATGCCGTGGCCCCGTGAGAGGCGGTGGACCACCGTGGCGGGCCACACGGCGGGCCGTACCGCCTCGTCCTCCTCGGCCGCACTGATCATGACCTGGGCGATGGCGCCGTACGCCTTCGTCCAGGCGGCGGCGATGTCCTGGTTCCAGGCCGGGCCGGCGTAGCGGGCCAGAGCGGCGAGCAGGCATTCGCCCACCGCCGGGAAGTGCGCGGCGAGGGTGCCGAACTTGCGGTGGTCGCGGCCGAGGTGCCCGCAGAAGCGGACCAGCCCCTCGGTGTCGTCGACGAGGTCCACGATGCGCAGGAGCGCCCGCAGGAGGCGGCCGCGCTGGGCATCCATCCCGGGCGGGAACATCGGACGGACCTCGGGGTAGCGGGCGAACAGGATGGCGTAGAAGTAGACCGTCATCTCCTGCGCGAGGGGCTCCACCACCGCGACGGACGCCCGGATCAGGGCGATCTCGTGATCGGACAGGGGTGCTTCGGCGGCCGGCGGCGCAGCCGCAGCCGGAGCCGGTATCGGGCTTTCCTCCCGGGGCAGGGGTGCGGACGGACTGCTGGGACGGCTGATCCGGAACCTCAAGGGGCCAGCGCTCCTCCTCTCGCGGTTTTCGATGGCTTCGACCGGGTGGGGCAGGGTTTGGCATGCTTCAAGGAGCCCCGTCCCCGGAGTGTGGCGAGGGCGGGACCGGAACCTTCACCGAATCTACGTTCCACGGGAGCGGAGGGAGGGTCGAACAGTGCAAACATGGGTCCTCATTGGGGTGATAACCGAAAAAGCGGACTGAATGCTTCCGAATATCACATGATCCTCAACGAGGAAGCCCAGATGGGGAAGGGGTGTATCCGCTAGAACTCGCCCGGAGATCTTGTCGCTTCCCCAGAACGCCGGTATGCCTCAGTCGCGGCCGTCTTCGGCCTTCCGCACCGGGGCCGGGCGCCAGGGCGCGAACGCGCTCGCCGTGCGCGGCAGGAGGCCCGCGAGCTCGGGGCAGTGCCGCAGCACCACACTGGTCATGTTGTTGCGTTCGATCCAGTCCATGCCCAGCGGCGTGTACACCTCGGGCCGGAAATCGACGGTGAGGAAACGATCGCTCTGCAGGCGGCGGGTCGCCATCAGGATGAAGATGCGGAAGGCCGTGTCGCTGAAGCCGAAGCCGCGCGGCGGGTTCTCGGCGAAGAGGCCGACCATGGTGTCGATCTGGTCGACGTCCCGGTAGACGTCCTTCAGGCGCGCGACCGTCTCCGGATCGGAGGAGACGTCCTCGAACCGGCGCACCCGCGGCTTGTGCAGGCCCGCTCGGAAGTCGTTGTAGCGCGGAACCCCGCGGCGTCGGGTGCGCACGAGGTCGACCACCGACAGGTCGATGATCTCGCCGTCCCGTTCGAAGGCCTGGAGGGCGCGCGGATAGTTGTGCAGGGTGATCGCCCCGGGATGGGCGCTGCCGAGCGAGTACAGCGCATTGGCCAGACCGGTCCTGCGCATGAGCGGTTCCGCTGCGGCGCCCTGGACCTCGTGGAAGCCGAGGGTGTCCAGCCGCGTGCCGAGCCGGTGGTCGACGATCTCGTAGTCGTCGGGGAGCAGCGGGTGCATGCGGTAGACGGTGACGAAGTCCTCGGTGAGGGAGTACGGAGTGCCGTGGTGGTCCGGCAGGGTCTTGGGGATCCCGGTCAGCGAATGCGCTTCGAAGAGCCACAGCCCGAGCTGTTCGAGCCACTTCTTGGGCGGCCCCTGCCAGTTGGTCTTCAACCCGATGTCGATGACTTCGGTGGCGAGGATCGCTGGGGTCCACTCCACCGTGTGGATCTTCGCGATGAGGGCCGAGACGACCAGGCGCGCCGTGTCGTAGACACGGTCCTCGCCCAGCCTCGGGTACTCCTGCCGCAAGGCGTCGCACACGGCGTTGTGCTCGCGGGCGAACAGGGTCTGCATGGCGCTCAGGCCGTACCACCAGCTCTCCGCGAAGCCGGTCAGCGGGAGGCCGTCCGGCCCGACCGGCAGGTGCCCGTCCTCCAGCCGCAGGGCCGCACCGCCGCCCGGCTCGCGCAGCGACCGTGCGGAGTCCGGGTCACCGCCGTAGATCTCCGAGCCGTCCCACCAGTGCGACGCCACATTGCCGAAGAGGATGGGCGGCATCGCGCCGCCGGCGGGGCGCAGCCCCTCGTTCTCGGCGAAGCGCATCACCTTCTCGGGCCGTCCGCCCGGCGTGTTCGTCCAGGTGACACCCGGCGGGAGCGGCACCTCGACCGACTGCGTGCCGGCGGGGTAGCGCTTGTGGTTGACCCAGTCGTGCACCTGGAACTGGATCCAGGCCGCGGCCAGGATGTTGAGCGAACGTGCCGGGATGAAGGCGCCGCGGTGCAGCAGCTCCCTGCTGACGGTGACCGGATTGGGCACGTCGAACAGATCCGGCTGGTAGACGGGCGCAAGGTTGCGGCCGAAGGCCGCCCCGACCGCGCCCATGTGCGGTGCGGACAGGTCGTTGTAGGTGCCGTCGTAGCTCCGCGCGGTCCGCAGGTTCTCGTCGACGGGCCCGGGCACGGGCCGGGCCCTGGGCGGCGCCTCGCGGACTTCGGAGTCGATCAGGTTGGAACGGCGCAACTGCTGCCGGAAGGCCACGAGGTTCAGCAGACCGAGGCGCGTGGGCAGCCGGTGCCAGGGCACGCAGCGGTCGATGCCGCGGAAGGCGGCGCGCAACGGCACGCCCAGTACGGCGTTGCGTCGGGGCTCGGTGACGGCGAACCGGTGGCCCAGACGGTGGGCACTGGAGGCCTCGTAGGCGACCTTGCGCGCCCGGTTCAGGTTTCCCAGGGGCCGAAAGTCCTCCGTGGTGTTCCACGGGTTGAAGGCGAGCTGGTCGACCCGCTCCGCTGCCGCGCGCGCCGGGGCGGAGTCGATGTCCTGGCGCGGGACGGTCAGCACCGCCACCCGCACCAAAGGCGTGTCCTGCTCCTTCCACTCGGCCGCGCCGTCCTCGATGGGGGTCCGGCGGGCATCCACGTACCGCTGGAGGTACAGCTCGAAGACGACATCGGCCGTACGCAGCCGTTGCGCGAGTTCATGGTGCAGGTGGTCGGGATCGGTGCCCGACGGGGCCGGCGCCGGCGCCGCGTCCGGGGCCGGGCGCAGCTGGTAGCGCACCGGTCCGGCCGTACCCCACAGGACGGCCCCACGGCTCCAGTACGTCTCCAGCGCCAGGCTGCCCACCGTACGGCTCGTACCCGCCCGCACGTTGCGCCGCATGCGCGCGGCCGCGGACCATCCGACCGCGAGGGGCAGGGTGACGAACAGCGCAAGTGCCTTGCGGGGCGTGGAGTCGGCGCCCGCCATGGCCTTCGCGAACGCGACGAACTCGCGGGCGTTGCGCGCGTGCGAGACCGGATGACTCGTCATGAGGAGGTCGTGCGCCTCCTGCGGTCCCACCGCGATGCGCAGGGCCGCTCCGCGCAGATCGGGGGCCTGGTCGGGCTGACGGACGCCGCTCGCATTGGAGAGCCGGACCGTGACGGGATACTCGGCGCCAGGGCGCGCGAAGCCGGCCCGCAGGTCGGTCGGCAGGTCGTCGAGGAACCTCAGCCGGGCGTTCTCCACGCCGAGGACCGCCTTGGCGTGGAACGTCCTCGCCAGGTCGGCGGCGCCGCTGCGCTTCCGGGATTTCAGCTGGACCCGCATCAGCTCGCGGGCAAGCCGCTCGAAAACGAGCCGTTCCACCTGCGGGTGCCCGCCCACGTAGTGCTCGTACCGGCCGATCTCGTCCATGTCCACACCACCACCCTGACCCCGCGGGGCGGTCGCGTCGCGTGGGACGGAGCAGACGGGTGTCACCCGGCTCCCGGCATCCTGGCACCGGCCCCGGCCGGGTGCGGGAGCGGGATGCGCCGAGTGCTGGCAGACTGGTTCCGGAGGACCGCACGGCAGTGCCGTCCGGCGCGGGTGAACGCCCTTCCCGCCACTCGCTGCCCCCAGCGCAAGCCCATGAGTCGACACCGGCTGCTCCTCGACGTCCGACGAGCTGAACGTCGGAAGAGGGGGAGCGGGACGAGGAACGGCGATGAGAGTCTACGAAGCCATGGTCAAAGGGCTGGAAGGCATCGGCGTGCGCGCCGCGTTCGGCGGCGCCGGGGAGAACGCCGCCGGCCTGATGCTCGCACTGAAGCACTCGCAGCGGATCCGCCCGGTCATCACGCGACACGAGCAGGCCGCATCCTTCATGGCCTGCGGTTACGCGATGTACACGAACGAGCTCGGCTTCTGCTTCGCCACAGCCGGTCCCGGCGCTTTCAACCTGTTCTCCGGCCTCGCCGTGGCGATGTCCGACTCGTACCCCGTGCTCGCCGTATCCGGCTACGCGTCGAGGGACTGGCAGGGATGGGGCTCGCTCAACGAGACCTCGGGCCTGAACCGGACGCCCGACTCCCGGGCCATGTTCGCGGCCACCACGAAGAAGTCCTTCCTGCTCACCGACGCTGCCGACACGTGCGACGTGCTGGAGGAGGCCGTCAACACCGCCTTCGAAGGCAGGCCGGGACCGGTACACATCCACGTTCCCGAGGACCTCACCCACCGGGGCGTCGAGGTCTCGAACTTCCGTCCCCTCCGGCTCGACGTCGCACCGGTCGTCCCCGATCCGCAGCGCGTCGAGGAGATCGCGTCGATGCTCGCCGACGCCCTCGCGCGGCGCGAGCGGATCGTGGCGCTCGTGGGCTTCGGCGCGATCCGCAGTGGAGCGGGAGCGGAGGTCCGGCGGCTGATCGAACGGTTCCAGATCCCCTTGCTCACCACGCTGGACGGCAAGGGCATCGTGTCCGAAGGACATCCGCTCTCGGTCGGCGTCTTCGCGGACAGCGGTCATTCCAGCGCGTGGAAGGCGTTCCGCGAGGCCGACATCGTGGTGTGCATCGGCAACTCCCTGAACCAGCACGCCACGTTCAACTACCGCGAGGACCTGTTCGAGAACAAGGTGCTCGTCCACGTGAACATCTCCGAGGCCGAGTTCCACAAGGCCTACCGGCCCGACCACGCCCTGCGCTCCGATGCGCGTCTCGGGGTCGCGGCTCTGTACGAGGCGCTGGAGCGGAGGGTGGGTGACGTCCCGGCGGTCGAGGTCGAGGGCCGGGACTACGAAGCCCGTCACATCACCCACCTGACGGGAAAGATCCACCCGGGGGAGCTCGCCCAGGCGATCGGCCGGATGCTGCCCCCGCAGGGGATCCTCCTCGCCGACGCCGGAGCACACCTCGCCTGGCTCGGCTATTACGTGGAGCTGGAGGAGGGGCAGAACTTCCGCAAGGCCGGCTCCTTCGGGCCGATGGCCGGGCACGTCAACGGCGCCATCGGCCTGAAGGCCGCACACCCGGAACGCACGGTCGTCGTCGGCTGCGGCGACGGGTGCTACTCGCTGTCCGGCTTCGAGCTGATGACCGCCGTCGAGCACGAGATCCCGGTGATCTGGGTCATCTTCGACGACCGGGAATTCAAGCTGATCAAGCTCTTCCAGCTGACCACCTACGGGGAGTCCGCACTGGTGGAGTTCCAGAACCCCGACTTCGCCGCGTACGCACGGGCGTGCGGAGCCGAGGGGTACCGGGTGGAGACGCTGGACGAGTTCGAGAAGGCGTTCCGTGATGCGCTGGCCTCCGGTCGCCCCGCCCTCATCGACGCCCGGATCACGCGGTGGGCCGTCCCGCACTACAGCCCCTCGCCCGACGGAGTCATCGCCGGCCTCGTCGAGACCGTCGAAGCACGCCTCCGCGACCGAGGACAAGACCTGACCTGACCTGACCTGACCTGACCGGACCCGACCGGACCCGACCCGACCGGGTCGGCCGCGCCGTGAAGGGACAGCCGCATGAAGTTTCCGCTGAGCACCCACAGCCGTCCCGGGCTTGAGGACCTGATGAGCCGCCCGCTGCTGCCGTCGATCTGGCGTCGCCGCACCCACCGGGTCAGCCGCGGCAGCTCGGTCGAGGCCGGTTCGATGAGCTGGACCTCCGCCGGACCACGCGCCCCGCTGAGCGAGCTCGAAGAGGCCGTCCTCATCGCCGTGACGGGGTGCTCCGGCCTCACCATGCCGGACCGCCCCTTCGCCGACCCGCGCAACGGCAAGCCCATCATGGCCAAACCGAACCTCAACATGGCCGGCCGGACCGCGGGCAGCCCCGACAACGCCCAGGGCACCCACTTCTTCCTGATCAACGACAGCGGTACGTACTTCCTGCGCAGACTGCCGCCACCGTCCGACGGCCCGGCGACCGCCTTCGATCCGGAGACGCTCTGCTCACGCGCCGCCCAGGCGAAGGTGCAGCTGCTCGACCACCGCATCGACGTACCGGAAGGCAAGCGCGACTTCCCCGCCTACCTGGACTCGAACCGGTTCCTGTCGAACCTTCCCGGCACCACCGTCCTCTTCCCCGTGGTGGACCTGTCCCGCCAGTACGTCAACGGGCTGATGTACCTCCTCACGCAGCCCGAGGGAGCCCGGCCGGCGATCGTCGACGACCGGAACCTGTACCGCTCCGCGGGGGTGCGCAAGTGGGTTGCCTCGGGCTTCCTGAACAAGGACAACAAGCTGCCCCTGGGCGCCATCTGGGCCATGCGCACGCAGATCGAGGCCGACCTGCTGTTGCAGAACCTCATGCTCACCGCCGACGCCATGGGCCTCGGCGCGTGGATCCACGCCTCGCTCGCCCCGCCGATCATGCTGGGCGACCCCAAGTTCCGCCCGACGTACGGTCCCATGCTCGGCTTCGACTGGGTCACCCCGCGGTGGAAGCCGGCGGACGTCCTGCGGTGGCACGTGCCGCTTCCGCGCTACGCCGCCCTGCGGGCGTGTCCCGTCGGCCTCCGGCACGACGGCGAGCACCTGATCAAGGCCATGTGCCCGCCCAACTACGCGGACATGGGCGCCGCGGTCGACGACGTCGTGGCGGCCAAGTTCGGGCCGACGGGCATCTACTCCGACGAGGGACTGTTCGCGCGCATCTACCGCGGTGACTTCGGCAGCCAGTACCTGCACCAGGCGAGCAACTACTCCGCCGACGTCATCGCCTGTACGCGGGACCTCTGCACCTACATCTACGAAACGCACGGGCGCTTTCCCGCACACTGCGACACGATCCACGTCCCGGGCGTGTGGCTGCAGGCGCACCACGTGGAGAACGGCTACTACGAGCGGTTCTTCCGCGAGGGTCTGACCGAGGCCCACCGCACCCACGACCAGCACTGGCACGGGGCGGGGTGACCGCCTTCCGGCCGGTCCCGGAGGCATTCCCTCCGCCGTGCGCGTGCGAGCAGGTGGCGGGCGAGGGAGGAGCCGGCGCAGCCGATGACGGCTCCCGCGGCGACGTCGCTGGGGTAGTGGGCACCGCTGTGCACGCGCTGGAGGGCGACGGCCGCCGTCAGAACCGCGCACGGGACGGCCGCGGCGGGCCACGCCGACGCGACGGAGGCGGTGAAGCCGACCGCGGCGACGGTGTGGCCGGAGGGGAAGGACGAGGTGTCGGGCCGGTCCTCGACCTGGTCGTTCGGGATCAGCTCCTTGGGCGGCCGGCGGCGCTCCCCCAGGTGTTTCACGGCGCCGCCGACGGCCTGCGCGGTCCACATGCCGGCCAGCCCCGCCGCCGCGGCCCGGCGTCCGCGGAGCCCGCCCGCCGCGGCCAGGAGCGCGGCGGCAGCCAGCCACAGTTTGGTGTGTTCGGCCGACTCCTCGACGGCCGGGAGCACCCTGCGGGCCAGCGTGCCCTCCCACGAGGCGGCCGACCGGGTCAGCCCCTGGTCGACGGCGCGCAGGTGGCGCAGCAGACGGGGAGGCGCCCCGGCTGCGGCCCGGGCGCCTCGGGGCAGCGGGGCCCGGTCACTGTGCACGCCGCTTGTCCTCCTCGCTCCACTCCCGTGTGTCGCGCGGCTCCACGTACGGCTCGTCCTGTGCGGGGAAGCCGCCGGCGATGGCGCGTTCCCGGCTCATCTCCGCGTCGAACTCCAGGCCCAGGAGGATGGCCAGGTTGGTGATCCACAGCCAGATGAGGAAGATGATGACTCCGGCCAAGGTGCCGTACGTCTTGTTGTACGAGCCGAAGTTCGCCACGTAGAGGGCGAAGCCCGCGGAGGCGATCATCCAGATCACCAGCGCGAGGAAACTGCCCGGAGTGATCCAGCGGAACCCGCGCCCCTTCGCGTTCGGGGAGGCCCAGTACAGGACGGCGATCATGATGGTGACCAGGAGGACCAGCACGGGCCATTTCGCGATCGACCACACGGTGACCGCCGTGTCACCCAGCCCCAGGGCGTCCCCCGCGCGGCGGGCGAGACCGCCGGTGAACACCACGATCAGGGCGCTCGCCGTCGCCATGACCATCAGCCCCACGGTGAGGGCCAGCCGCAGGGGCAGTACCTTCCAGACGGGCCGGCCTTCCGGAATGTCGTAGACCGCGTTGGAGGAGCGGATGAACGCGGCGATGTAGCCGGAGGCGGACCACACCGCGGCGATCAGGCCGACCACCGCCAGGATGGAACCGGTCCCCGGGCCGCCTTGGAGCTGGCGGACCGCGCCGGAGACGATGTCCCGCGCGGCGCCGGGAGTCAGCTTCTGGAGGCTGTCCAGGACGGACTGGGTGGCGGACGTCCCGGCGACTCCGAGCAGGGACACCAGCACCAGGAGGGCGGGGAAGAGGGACAGGACGCTGTAGTACGTCAGTGCGGCGGCCCGGTCGGCCAGCTCGTCGTCCTTGAACTCCTTCAGCGTCCGCTTCAGCACCGCCGACCAGGATTTCTTCGGGAGTTCCGTGGGTTGGTCGGGCGCGTTGCGCTCCACTTCGGGGCCGGGTCCCGCCTCTGACCGAGGCCGGCGGCCCTCATCGTGCCCGACCCTGTCTGCGGGAGGTGGGGTGTCCTTCATACCAGGCGACTGTCCTGTCCGGTCCTCGCCAAACGTCCCCGGCCGCGCGACGCGGCCGGCCGCCGCGCCGAGGACCCGAGCGAGCAGCCCCCGGGCGGGGTGGACGCCGAAGAGCCGGGTACACGGCCGCAGAGCACCACCGCTCGCACCCGCCCGCCACCGCGTCAGGAGGACGCCAGATGAAGGGACTGTCAGGCTTCCGCAGCTTCATCCTGCGGGGCAACGTCGTCGACCTGGCCGTGGGCATCGTGATCGGGGCGGCGTTCACCGCCGTGGTCAACGGTTTCGTGAAGGCGTTCCTGACCCCGCTGGTGGGGCTGGCCGCCGGAGCGGCGGGCGACTTCACCGACAGGACGTTCACCCTCGGGAAGACCGTCTTCCCCTACGGCAGCTTCATCAACGCCGCGATCAGTTTCGCCCTGGTCGCCTCTGCCCTGTACTTCCTGGTCGTCGCCCCGATGAACAAGCTCCACGAGCGGTTCGCCCCGCACCAGGACGTCCAGGCCGACAAGCGGGACTGCCCCGCCTGCCTGAGCCCCGTGCCCGCCCGCGCCCGGCGGTGCGCCTTCTGCACCGAGGAACTCGAACCGGTGCCCGCACCGCCCCGCCCCGTACAGAGCCCCCCGCACCCGCGACAGCGTGCCTGAGCCGCGCCACCCCCACCAGCCGTGCGCCCTCAACCGTGCGCCATCTGGCGCACGCCGTATCCCCGGGGCCGCCGCCAGGGCGGCTGTTGAACGCGTTCAAACCATCTGACAGTATGGCCGCGCAGGCGATCCTGCGGGAGCAGGCGGGATGCGGATCCGCCTGCCCTGGTGACTGTTTCGCCGTGAATCCGGAGGTCCGTACGCCGTGGTCATCGCTCTTCTCGTCTTCTTGTTCGTGGGCCTGATCGTGGCCGTCACACCGGGCGCGGTGCTCGGGTACGCCTTCGTCGCGCTGAGCGGCAGGTTGTCGCTGAGGGTCAGGCTCCCGCTGCTGCTGGTCCTGGCGGCGGGTTCGGCAGCGCTGTGGCTCGGCGTGATCGGAGCCGTCAAATTCTGGGGGGCGGCGGTCATCGTGGTGTCGTTCACCGCGACACTGGTTTCAGGAGCCGTCTTCCTCCTGCGCGAAGCCCAGAGGCGGCGGGCCCCCCGTTACCCCGCCGTGGTGTGGCCCGGCTGGCAGCCGCCGGCCGACTCCAGGTGAGGGCACGGCCGGAGCCGGGTGACGGGCGGTTCGGCCGCGGTTACCGGTCCGCCGAACCGGGGGCTGCCTCCGGTGCGTAGAGGGCGGTGAGTTCGGCACCCAGCCGGGCCAGCCGCCGCCGCACCTCCGGCGGCTCCAGCACCTCGATCCGCGCGCCCAGCCCGGACAGGTGCGCAGCGAGGGCCTGGGGTGCCGGGCCGTCCACCCACACCTCCGTCCAGCCGTCCGGCAGCGGATCCCCGACCCGCAGCCGGCCGCCGGAGAGCCGTTGCAGCAGGGGCAGCGCGCCGGGGTCCACCCGGGCCCGGGCGGTCACCGCGTACAGGCGCTGCTCCACCTCCTCGGCCAGCCTGCGCCAGGCCGCGGCCAGATCGAAGCCCGGCGGCCGCACCACCGCCTCGCCCGTCAGCTCGACCGAGGTGACCCGGCTGAGGCGGAAGGTCCGCAAGCCCTTGTCCGTACCGGCGACCAGGTACTCGACGCCCGCCTTCGCTACGAGGCCGAGGGGGTCGGCCAGACGCTCCCCGGCGGGTTTGCCGACGCTCTCGTAGCCGAGGCGGATCCGAGTCCCCTCGACCACCGCCCGCTGGAGCGCCGCCCGGTGCCCGGCCTCGGCCGTGACGGGCGTACGGGACCAGTCCGTGCCGTCGGTGACCCCGGCGCGGGAGGCGGCCTCGGCATCCGCCCGCAGGGTCGGCGGCAGTGCCCGGACCAGTTTGCGCAGGGTGGTGCGCAGTTCGGGGGTGGCCGTCAGGGGGCCGGTGACCAGGAACAGCGCCCTGATCTCGTCGGCCGTGAGCCCGGTGAGGTTGGTCCGCGCGCCGCCGACCAGCGACCAGCCGCCACCGCGCCCCCGCTGGGAGTAGACGGGGATGCCCGCGGCGGCCAGTGCCTCCAGGTCGCGGCGCGCCGTCCGCTCGGACACTTCCAGTTCGGCGGCGACCTCGGGGACGGTGACGCGTCCCCGCTCCTGGAGGAACAGCAGGGTCGCCACCAGACGGTCCGCTCTCATCACCCACCACCGCACCCCTCGTCCGCGCTTGCGGGACATTCTCCCCGAAGATCGAGGAAAAGAGGTCAGAGGGTGGCCACTTTGGCGTCCAGGATGGGCTCATGAACGAAAACAAGCAGCTCACCGGCACCGCAGTGCCTTCCTCCACCCCCGTCGACCCCCGCCTGGACCTCGCCGCGGCCGTCGACCTGGCCGGCCGCACCCTCGCCGCCGTACGGCCCGACCAGTACGACGCCCCGACCCCCTGCGAGGAGTTCGACGTCCGGCGGCTGTCGAGCCACCTCGTCGCCGTCGTGCGCCGCATCTCGGTGATCGGTCGTGGTGAGGACCCCTTCAGCGTGCCCTCCTTCGCCGACGAGCTCGCGGACGGCGAGTGGGCGGGCGCCTGGGAGCCGGCGGCCCGCGAAGTCGCCGCGGTGTGGGCCGACTCCGCGATCCTGGAGAAGCCGCTGCGCCTGCCGCTCGGCGTGGTGCCGGGCGTGATCGCCGCGTCCGTCTACGCCCACGAACTGACCGTGCACACCTGGGACCTGGCGACCGCGACCGGTCAGCACCCGCAGTGGGACCCGGCGATGCCGGAGCGGCTGCTCGCCGTCGTACGCGGCGCCCTGCCGGCCGAATCCCGCGGCGGCCGGGTGCCCTTCGGCGAGGTCGTGGCGGTCCCGGACGACGCTCCGGCCATCGACCGGCTGGTGGCCTGGGCGGGCCGCCGCCCGCGAGCGTAGGGCACGCTGCCCAGGCCGCCGACCCCGTCCGCCGGGTCCCCCGCGCGCACCACCGACCGCGTCGCCCCCGGGATCGTTCCTGCGCCGTCAGGAACCACCCGGACGGCCGAGCATCCCCGGAGCAAGACCGTTTCAGCAGGTCAGCGCCCCTATGCGGCTGGTCGCCGAGGGGTACGGGAGGGGCTCGGCGGCCGTTCGGGTGAGGGCGAAATGATCCCTTCGGCGCGCGGGCTTACCGACACGCCATGGAGGCGGAGAGCATCCTCTCGCCCGGCCGCTGTGCCGGACCGCCGCAACGGGTGCGCCGCCCGACGTGCGCACCTGCAGCGGCGAAACACCCTGCACCTCGGATGGGAGTCCCCCTGTGGGATTGACGACAGCGACGATCGCCGCCGAACTTGAGGCGGCGAGCAAGGTCGGTGACCCGAAGGCCGACGCAGTGGTCTCGGACCTGATCGACAACAAGGAGATCGACGGGGTCAACGCCCTGTACCGCACCATCGGCACGCTCAAGCCGGGCCAGGACCTCTCCCAGCTGCCGCCGCGGCTGGCGGAGTTCCTCAAGGAGTCCGCGGCCGCGCCGCCGGACTGGTCGGAGGCGGACGTCAAGGCCGCCGAGAGCTTCTTCGGCCACCACCACGGCGAAGTCTCCATGCTCCAGGGAACGGTCGGCCTCATCGGCACGTACCTGTCCCCGACGGGCGCCTTCACCCTGCGCTCCACCGGTCGCCTCGGCGGAGTCGAAGGCCCCGGCCGGCGCCTGTCGCAGTCCTCCCGCCTCTTCATCGACATGGGCAACAAGAACGCCATGCGCGACGGCACCCTGGCGGCGAACGTCACCAAGGTCCGCCTGGTCCACGCGTCCGTCCGCCAGTTGCACAAGAAGAGCGGCGAAAAGGCGAGGACGACCAGCCCCGGATGCACCAGGAACTCCACGACAACCGCTGACCCGAGCGCGGGCAGGGGGCGGCCCCTGCCCGCGCACGGTCCGGGCCGCCGCGCGGGTCAGCGGCACAGGGCCGTGTCCACCACGCTCTCGACACGCTCCACGGCCGACTCTTCAGCCCCCTGGACGGTCACCGCGATGTCGGCGGCGCGGCCGTCGTCGGTGGCGCCGCCGCGGGTCTCGTATCCCGGGATGCTGCCGCCGTGGCCCCAGTACACGCCACCGCACGACAGCGGCTTGCTCACGAGCCCCAGTCCGTAGCGGGCGCCGGAGCCGAAGTACTCGGCGGGGACGGTGGTGCGCATCTCGGCCAGCTGGGCCGCCGGGAGGAGGTGGCCGGCCAGCAGCGCGGTGAAGAACTGGTCGAGGTCGGAGGTGGTGGAGATCAGCTGGCCTGCCGCCCAGCCCCAGGAGGGGTCCGTGTCCGTGACGTCGCGCAGGGGCGCGTCTGGCGAAGCTCGGTAGTAGCCACGGGGATGGGGTTCCCGGATGGTGGTGTCTCCCGGGGCGGGGAAGTAGGTGTGGCGCAGCCCGATGCGCTTGATGATGCGCTGGTCCATTTCCTTGGCGAGGGGCCGGCCGGTGACCTTCTGGATGATCAGGCCGGCCAGCACGTAGTTCGTGTTGCTGTACCCCCATTGCGTCCCGGGGGCGAAGTCCGCCTTGTGCCGGAGCGCGATGTCGAGGAGTTCTCGGGGTTCGAAGTACCGTACGTCGTCGCCCAGGTGGTCGGTGTAGTTGGGAAGTCCGCTGGTGTGCTGCAGGAGTTGGCGCACGGTGATGCGGCGTCCGTCGATCCCCTCCCCGCGCACGAGTCCGGGCAGATAGGTGTCGACCGCTGCGTCGAGGCCGATCTTCCCTTCGCCGACCAGTTGCAGTACGACCACCGCGGTGAACACCTTGGTGTTGCTGCCGATCCGCACCTGGCCGTCCTTGGGCACCTTGGAGCCGGTGGCCAGGTCGCCCACCCCTGCGGTGTAGGTGCGGGTGCGGCCCTCGCGTTCCTTGACGCTCGCGAGCGCGGCGGGCAGGCCGTCGGAGCGCACCAGCGCGTTCACGCCCTGTTGGACGGTGTCCGGCCTGGCTCCGACCGCGGCCGCGGCCGGAGCCAAGGCACCGGTGGCCATCACGGCCACGGCCACCGCGGCCGCGGCCGACAGCGCTCTGCGCCGACCGCCCCGCAGCCCCCCGGAAGAACGGAACCTCTGCTTTGTTTGTTCACGCACGGGCCAACTCCTGTGAAAACGTTGGGAATCCAGCGGTATGTGCCGGTCCCAGCATGTCCGGATGCACCGGCCCGCGGCCATCCGGCTACCCGCCCCGCCCCAGCGGGGGCCACCCCCCGCACCTGCAGGGTGAAGTGGCCTTGCTCGGCCTTACTCCGCCGCAGTCCAGCCGCTGGTCCGCCCGCTCTCGCGGACCCGTTCACGGAGCCATACGTGCGCCGGGTCGGCATCGTTGCGGGGGTGCCAGGCCATGCCGACGGTCAGGGGCGGGAGTTCCAGCGGTATCTCGAACGTCTGCAGCCCCAGGACGTCCGGGTGGTGCGTCGCGGAGTCGGCCGGGACCAGGCAGACCAGGTCCGTCTTCCGGCACAGGAAGAGCGCGGCGCTCCAGCTGGGCACGACGGCCGCCACCCGGCGGCGCAGCCCGATCTCGGCGAGCCGGTCGTCGATGGGACCCCGGACCCGCCCCTGCCGGGACACCCCGATGTGGTCGGCTGCGGCGAAGGCCCGGGCGGTCACCGTCTTCCGGCCGGCCAGCGGGTGTCCGGCGCGTACGGCGGCGAGGAGGCGGGTCCGGCCGAGGGACTCGATCCGCGTCTCCGGGTCGGGGTGGCCGATGACGCCGATTTCCAGGTCGAGCCGGCCCTCGCGCAGGGCGGGCGTGCCCTCCATGGCCTCCGGCATGAAGCGCAGGGTGACGCCGGGTGCCTGGACAGCGACGGCGCTGACGAGCCGGGCGGCGAGTCCGGCGAGCACCATCTCGCCCGCCTGGATGGTGAAATCGCGGGTCAGTCGCGCCGGGTCGGCCACCGGCTCGGGGGCGAGGAGGGCGCGTGCCTCGTGGACGAGGGCGTGCACCCGCGGCCGCAGCTCCACGGCACGCGGCGTGGGGACGAGCTGCCGTCCGGCGCGTACGAGCACGGGGTCGCCGAGCGCCGTACGGATCCGCCCGAGCGTGCGGCTCATGGCGGGCGCGGACACGTGCAGCCGGGCAGCGGCCCCCGTCACGCTCTCCTCCTCCAGCAGCGCGTCCAGGGCGACCAGCAGATTCAGGTCCCACTGCCTGTCGAGTCCGTCCATGCGCTGTGTCCCCCCTCACAGGCCGGTCCGCCCGATTCCCCTGCGACCGGCTTCCTTTCGCACCACGCAATCACACCTTGCCATATCTGCACTGGAGTTAATCCGCCCGGCATTCCAGCCTGTGGGCATGACAGAGACCCAGAAGGACACGGACGTACTCGCCGTGGCGAGCCAGAGCGGCTCCACGGTCACCTTCTTCGACGCGGCGGACTTCCGCCGACTCGCAGTGCTGGAGGTTCCGAACGAGCCGCACGAGCTGTGCTTCGACCCGGTACGGCGGCGGCTGTACGCCACCATCACGTACCGGTCCGGCTACTATCACGCCAACGGCGGCCGCGCCCACGAGCTCGTGGTGATCGACCCCGATCGGCGCCGGATCCTCGACATCGTCGACCTCGCGCCGGAACGCGCCCCGCACGGCATCGCCCTGGATCCGTCGGGCGATCTCCTGTGGGTGAGCGTCGAGGCGCACGGCGCCGAGGAGGGCGCCCTGGTGGCGCTCGACGCGGACTCCCTCAAGCCGGTGCGCCGACTGCCCGTCGGCGCGCCCGGTCCGCACTGGTTCGCGCTCACGCCGGACGGCAGCCGTGCGTACAGCGCGAACAAGGAGGCGCCCTTCCTCTCGGTCGTCGACATCGCTTCGGGCGGCCCGGCCGCCCGTATCGAGGTCCCCGGGAGCGAGGGCATCGCGGCCTCGCGCGACGGACGGTTCGTCTACGCGGCCGCCCCCAAGGGCGACTTCACGGTCACCGGGCCGGTGCCCGATGCCGGTGTGCGCGTCATCGACACGGCCACCGGCGCCCTGGTACGGACGCACCGGACGGACGGCCTGGTCTTCCCCGTCCACGTCACCGCCACGGATCTGGTGCTCGCCGGAGAACTGCGCATGCGGGCGGGCGGGTCGGGGCTGGGGGAGCAGGCCCCGGGCCTCCTGCACGTGTACGGGAAGGACGGCGCAGAACGCGGGCGCGTGGAGGTCGGCGCCTTCCCCCTGACCATCACCTCGTCACCCGACGGCAGGTACGGCTACGTCGCGGCGGTCTCGTCCAGCACGGTGACGGTGGTGGACCTGGCGCGCATGGAGGCGGTGGCGACGCTCCACGTCGACCGCGCGGGAGAGCCGGGAGCACACGGGCTCGCCCACATCCCCGCTCCGGGGGCCTGACGCCTGACGGGCGCCTTCGAATGCTGTGAGGGACGGCGACTTGTGGGCATCCGCTGGTGGTGAGCGAGGACGAGCGGGCTCAGCACCAGGACCCGGCCGTTGGGGCGGCCGGGTCCTGGGCCGCCCCCCGCCCGTCGGCCGACCGGGAGACACCACTGCGGGTGTTGCGCGCCGCCTACGGGGCCTTCGCGGCCGCCGTGAAGCCGATGGGCGATGAGGAGTCCTGGCTGCCCACCGGCTGCACGGGGTGGGCCGTCCGGGACCTGCTCTTCCACTGCCTCATGGACTGTCAGCGCGGGCTGGTTGCCCTGCACACGCCCTCGTCCGGACCCGTGGACAGGGACGCCGTGACCTACTGGCAGGACTGGCGGCCCGACTCCGCGGGCGCGGCGAACGGCCGACGCTGGGCCCGTGTCAGCGCCAGTATGTTCCTGGACTTCCGCCAACTGCGACAGCTGTACCTGGAGACGGCAGCGGCCACCGTGACGGCTGCCGCCGTGACCCCCGCCGCACTCGGCATCTCGACCCAGGGCCACGTCCTGACCGCCGGCGACCTCATGACCACCCTCGCCGTCGAGGCGACCATCCACCACCTCGACCTCGTGGCCGAGCTCCCCGGCGCTCCCGGTCCCTCGGCGGCCGGACTGGCCTGCGTACGGTCCACCCTGGACGGTCTGCTGGGTCGCCCGGTGCCGGTGGACTGGAGCAACGAGCACTACGCCCTGGCCGCCACCGGCCGCACCTCTCTGACGCCCACCGAACGGCAGGCCCTGGGCCCCGATGCCGGGCGCTTCCCGCTCTTCGGCTGAGCGGAGCCCGGCCGTCCGGCAGGCCGTCGAGGAGCCGTTCTGCCCGGGTGAGGTTGTCGTCGGACATCCCGCCGGCCGAGCGCGGCGTCCGCTCCCTCAGCCGCGGTAGAGCTTGTCCACCGCCGTGCGCGTGGTCTTCTTGAACGGGTTCACCGGGGCGTCCTTGAAGGTGCCCATGCGACCCCAATGCACCACGGTGACCGTTCGCCCGTCCCGGCCCACCGCGAAGAGGTGGACGTCATTGCCGGTCCACGCATGCGCGGTGCGTACGCCCTGGACGCTCGCACCGTCCTCCGCATCGACGCGCCCGTAGTCGCGCCACTCGGCCGTCACATCGGGGTCCTGCTGCTCCGCCCGCTCCGCGCATCCCTTCACCGCCGCGTTGAGCAGCGCGGCCAGCGACCGCGCATGCGTCTCGTCGCGCTCGACCACCGTGACCTGGACGGCGTCGGCGTCGACGTCCGTCCGGAACGCCCGGTGCTGCGACGTGGCACCCGGCAGCGCCCCGCCGACGCAGAACGGCAGCGGGTCGGGCGTACCGGAGGTCACCGGTCCGGCATGCCACGCCGTGCCCGCCTGCGGCGGCAGCTCACGGGCATCGAGGAAGGCGGGCCCGTCCGCGGCGATGGCCGACGGCGCTGCCGCGGAGACGATCGCTGATACGGCGGCTGCGCAACAGGTGAGGGCAAGGACACGACGACCCATGAGGGTCCCCCGTTCACGTCGGGTGGGCGGCGGGAGCGCCGGCGCACGCCTCGGCGCTCGCTGCGCACCCGTAGGACCAAGATCCCACGTCGCGCGGACACGCAAGACGGGGGAGGGCCAGGGCACGCCCCGGCACGTGCCGGTGCGGCCGTAGGACCAAGATCCCACGGCCGCACCGGCGCGCAAGAGGGCCGTACCGGACAGTTGTCAGACGGTGGCGGGGAAGCGCTGCCAGACGCGGTGGTCGGACAGCAGGCGGGTGATCTTTGCCAGGGCGGTGGGGCCGTCCTGTTCGAGGACGATGCCGGGCCGGTCCGCCGCGATGCCGGCCGCTTCGAGGAGCGGGGAGCTGCCGTTCCAGCCGCCGATGGCCTTGCCGTGTCGGTAGGCCTCGGTCAGCAGCATCAGGACACGCGGGTCCGCGCTGCCGTTCGCGGGACCGCCGGCCTTCGCGTCGCGGGCGCCGTGCGCGTCGGCGCCGGCCTGCGGGGTCCCGGAGAACAGGAGGGCGTCGAATTCGATCGAGCGGGCGTTGGCGAAGGTGCGCTGGACGGTGATCGGGTCCGGGTGGGCTCCGGTGCCGAGCGTGCCGCCGGTCGGGGCGATGACGAGGGGCAGCATGCCCGCCTGCAGCACCGCTTCCCGCGTGGCGCGCACGCCGTCCAGGTCGGTGGTCGGGTCGGCCACGATGCCGACGACCCGGCCGTCGGTCGGCCAGGACCGGCCGAGCTGCGACAGGGCGGGGCTCGGTTCGACGTCCGCCGGCGGGACGGTGGCGGCGGGCGCCGCGAGCCCCAGCCCGGCGGCGACCTGCGCGCACAGGTCCGGGTCGATGTTGGCGAGGACTCCCAGCACGCGTTCCTTCACGGCCTGCTCGTAGCACTTGCTCAGCTCGAAGGTGTAGGCGGCGATGATGTGTTCGCGCTCCACCGCCGTCATGCTGCGCCAGAACAGGCGGGGCTGGGTGAAGTGGTCGGCGAACGAAGCGGGCGCCTCACGGACCTTGCGGGCGGCGGGCACTTCGACGGGTGCCTCGATGAAGGCCGCGGAGTCGGCCCCCGCGAGGAAGGGGCAGCCCGCGTCCAGCGAGTTGGGCCGGTAGGGGGCGGCCCCGGCGTGTACGGCGGTCTGGTGCATTCCGTCGCGCAGCATGTCGTTGACGGGGGTCTGGGGGCGGTTGATCGGGATCTGGCCGAAGTTCGGCCCGCCCAGGCGACTGATCTGCGTGTCGAGGTAGGAGAAGAGCCGCCCCGCGAGCAGCGGATCGTCCGTGACGTCGATGCCGGGGACGAGGTGGCCGGGGTGGAAGGCGACCTGTTCGGTCTCGGCGAAGTAGTTGACCGGGTTGGCGTTCAGCGTCATCAGCCCGATGGGCTGCACCGGCGCGAGCTCTTCCGGCACGATCTTCGTGGGATCGAGGAGGTCGATGCCCTCGAAGGTTTGGTCGGGAGTGTCGGGGAAGGTCTGGATGCCCAGTTCCCACTGGGGGAACGCCCCCGCCTCGATGGCGTCGGCGAGATCGCGGCGGTGGAAGTCGGGATCCGTTCCGCTGGTGATCTGGGCCTCCTCCCAGACCATCGAGTGCACGCCGAGCTTCGGCTTCCAGTGGAACTTCACCAGCGTCGTCGCGCCACCGGCGTCCACCAGCCGGAAGGTGTGGACGCCGAACCCCTCCATCATCCGGTAGGAGCGGGGAATGCCCCGGTCGGACATGTTCCACAGGGTGTGGTGGGTGGCCTCGGTGTGCAGGGAGACGAAGTCCCAGAACGTGTCATGCGCACTCTGCGCCTGCGGGATCTCCCGATCCGGGTGCGGCTTCCCGGCGTGGATGATGTCGGGGAACTTGATGGCGTCCTGGATGAAGAAGACGGGGATGTTGTTGCCGACCAGGTCGAAGGTGCCCTCTTCGGTATAGAACTTGGTGGCGAACCCGCGGGTGTCGCGCACCGTGTCCGCCGACCCCCGGGAGCCGAGAACGGTGGAGAAGCGGACGAACACCGGTGTCTCGGCGTCCTTGGCGAGGAAGGCCGCTTTGGTCACGGACTCTGCCGTCCCATAGGCCCGGAACACCCCGTGCGCCGCAGCGCCGCGCGCGTGCACCACCCGCTCCGGAATGCGCTCGTGGTCGAAATGCGTGATCTTCTCGCGCAGGTGGTGGTCCTGCAGCAGCACCGGCCCCCGGGCACCGGCCCGGAGCGAGTGGTCGGTGTCGTGGAGCCGGGCACCTTGCGCCGTGGTCAGATACGCCCCGCTCTGGGCGTTGCGGGCCTGTTCCGCACCGGTGGGCTGGCCGGTGGGGCTGACCGTCTCGGGACCGCTCTGATCCGGCTTGGGAGGCAGCGGCCCGGTCGGTTCGGTGGGCTCCGCCAAGGGCGGCGCCTCGCGCCCGGGCCTGCCGGGCACTGCGCCACTGCCGGCGGTCGCGTCCGGGTTTTCTTCAAGCGGCTGCTTCACAGTCATCGTCTCTCCGTATCCAGGCAACAGATGTTCCACTCATGACCGCGAACAACAGAGGGTAAACGGGGTAAACCACCCATTCGGTTCGCGGGGGAGGCGCTGCGGTCCCCGTGGCCGACCCGGGCGACGAAGCGGTCGGACAGGTCATGACCCGTCCCTGACGTCTTGTCAGGGCCGGGTCAGGGTCCGGTGAGGGGCTTCCCCATGGCCGATGCCGTGGGCGGGGCGGCAGTGTGAGGGGCATGAAGACCACCGCTGACCAGCAACCCTCCACCGTCCGCCGCCGGTCCGCAGGGCTTGTCGCTGCCGCCGCTCTCGCCGCCACCGCCGCCTCTGCGGCAGCCGTGCCCGCGGCCGCCGCCGAGGCGCCTCCCGTCCCTTCGTACGACTTCAGTGACTGCCCGGACCTCCCGGCCGGTGTCGAGGCGACCCGTTGGAAGTGCGAAGTCCTGACCGCGACCGGGTCGATGACCCTCGGAAGCCGGTACGTCCCCGCGCTCGCACCGATGACCCTCACCCACGCCGAGGGCCCGATGCCCGACGGAAGCAGGGGCCAGGTCTGGGGCGCGCTGCGCAGCACGCCGACACCCGTCCCCGGCGGTCTCCTCGGCAACCCCGCCGGGGACGGCCGCCATCAGCTGCTCCCCCTGTCCCTGCAGCCCGAGTACGGCGGCCGGTCCGACTTCTACTCCGTCGGCAACAGCCTGGGCCTGTTCACCGTGCGCTACCGGGCCGTCAGCCCGTTGCTGCCGCAGGGCTGCGTCATCGGCGGCGACGCCCCGCTGGAGCTCCGCCTGCAGCGCGTGGGCGACTCCCGGTGGGTCTCGAAGAACCCGCCGGTCATCGCCTTCGACGCGAAGGACGATCTCTTCACCGCCCCGGCCGCCGAGGGCTGTGGCCCGCTGGGCCGTCTCGTCAACGACCGGCTCGGGCTCCCGGCGGTGCAGGGGAACGCGATGACGCTGTCCGCCACCTACACCTTCAAGACCTACGACCAACTGCCGGCGCGCTGACGCCTCAGACACCCGCCGGAGGCGCCGCCGCCGAGCCTGGAGGGCCGCGCACGCGGTCAGGTGTGGGTACGGGCGTTGCCGAGCCGGCTGACGACGGCCGGATCCCAATGGGCGAAGAACAGGGAACTGCCGGTGTCCAAGGCGGCGATACGGCCCATCTGGTCGTCGGTGAGCTCGAAGTCGAAGACGTCGATGTTCTCCGCCATGCGGTCGGCGCGGACCGACTTCGGGATGACGACCACCTGCCGCTGCACGAGCCAGCGCAGGACGACCTGCGCCACGGACTTGCCGTGCTCCGCGCCGATGCCGCTGAGGACCGGGTGGGAGAAGAGGTTGTTCCGGCCCTCGGCGAACGGCCCCCACGATTCGATCTGAACGCCGCGCTCGCGCATCAGGTCCTGGTCGGCGGTGCGTTGGAAGAAGGGGTGGGTTTCGATCTGGTTGACCGCGGGGGTGATCTCGTTGTGGTCGATGAGGTCGATGAGCCGGTCGGGATAGAAGTTGGACACGCCGATCGCCTTGGTGCGGCCCTCGCGGTGGAGGTTCTGCATGGCACGCCAGGAGCCGTAGACATCGCCGAACGGCTGGTGGATCAGGTACAGGTCGAGGTAGTCCAGGCCGAGTCTGTGCAGCGACCGCTCGAAGGCGCGGCGGGTGTTCTCCTCGCCGGCGTCCTGGATCCACACCTTGGTGGTGACGAACAGTTCCTCGCGGGGGATGCCGCTCTTCCTGACGGCGCGCCCGACGGCCTCCTCGTTGCCGTAGGCGGCGGCCGTGTCGAGGAGCCGGTAGCCGGCGGCCAGGGCGTCGGTGACGGCCTGCTCGGTCTGCTCCGGCGGGATCTGGTAGACGCCGAAGCCGAGGACGGGCATCTCGACGCCGTTGTTCAGCGTGACGGTCTGCATGGGCTTCCTCTGGGTGCTTGGGCTGCCGCGCGGCATCCGGGACGGCAGCGTCCGGCCGGGTCGCGCCTTCGACCGTACCGCGGGCCTGGACGAGGCCCCCGGTGGCGGCGCCGGGAGGCCGCCACCGGGAGCACCACACCGCTCGCGGGAGCACCACACCGTCCTCAGTACGGGTGCTGCGGAAGCTCGACCGACAGGTACGGCTCCAGTGCCCGGAGGAAGTCCGCCGCGTCGAACATCGCGCCGGCCGAGGCCACGCCCGTGGTCCGCGTGCGCCCGTCCAGGATGCGCTGGACGGCCTCCACCACCAGGGGTGCGGTGACCGCGTAGATGTCCCGGCCCCGGGCCCTCGCGCGGCGCCGGACACCACCCGCCTGGACCAGGACGTCGACGAGGAAGGTCTGGTCCGACCGCCCCAGCGCGTCGACCGGCTCCGGCTCCGGGGTGTCCTCCTCGGCCAGGTCCCTCGCGGCCTCCACCGTCATGTACGTGCGGACTTCAGGGACCGCCAGATGGCTGGGAACGGTGACGACATCGGCCATCGTGAACTCCGCGATCACCGTCCGCCGCCCCAGCGGCTCCGGGAACAGCCACTCCTGCTGCGACGGCTCGTCGTCGTGGTACTGCAGCGCGCCGTCCGCGAACCGCACCCGGCGGCCCGCGCGACGCCGCTGGGACACCTGCCCGGCCGCCCGGGTGCCCGCCGTGGGATGCCAGCTGCTCAACCCGTACGCGACGTGCACGACGTCGGCCGTGGTCCGCTCTCCCAACGCCGCGGTCACCAGCAGGTCGCCCAGCCCACCGTAGAACGCCATCGCCGGCAGCACGGGTGTGCCGGCCTTCCGGGCCGCTTCCGCATGGTCGGCGAACGTGGAAACGTTCGCTTCGATCTCCGCGGCGACGTCGAGGTACGGGATCCCGGCGCGCAAGGCCGCCTCGACGACCGGCCCCGCGGTCACCGCGAACGGTCCGGCACAGTTGACGACGGCTGCGGCACCGGCCAGGGCCCGGTCCAGCGAGGCCGCGTCGTCCACGGTGGCCGGCCGGACCGTCACGTCTCCCCGCTCCGCGGCCAGCGCCTCCAGCCGCGCCGCGTCACGGCCGGAGACGATCGTGGCGAAGCCACGCCTTCGCAGTTCGGCGACGACGAAGCGACCGGTGTGCCCGGTCGCGCCGTAGACCACTACCGCACCCGCTGTACTCATGGTTCCCCCGGTCTCGATGTGCTGAGGAGACCAGTCTCGGCGCAGGCGGCACCCGACCGTGATGGTCCGGAACGACATCACCCGTACACTTTCGGACATGCCCTCGAAGACGCCCACCGTCGCGCTGCTGACCGCCGGTCACCTGCTGCACTTCGAGCTCGCGGTGGCCTGCGAGATCTTCGGCAATCCCCCGCGCGAAGCCGCGCAGGACTGGTACGACGTACTGCTCTGCGGGCCCGGACCGGTACAGGTCGGCCCGTTCACCGTCGAGCCCGACCACGGCCTGGAGCGCGCGGTCGGCGCCGACACCGTGATCGTGCCGGCCTGCGCCGACATCGACGACCCGCCGCCGGCGGAGCTGGTCGAAGCCGTGCGCGCGGCCCACGCGTCGGGGGCCCGGGTGGCCTCCCTGTGCACCGGCGCGTTCGTGCTCGGCGCCGCAGGCCTGCTCGACGGCCGGCGGGCCACCACCCACTGGGCGCACACCGCGGAGCTGAGCGCACGCCATCCGCGGGCCGTGGTCGACCCGGACGTGCTGTACACCGACAACGGCAGCGTGCTCACGGCCGCGGGCAAGGCCGCCGCCGTGGACCTCTGCCTCCACCTGATCCACCTCGACCACGGCGCCGCCATCGCCAACTCGGTCGCCCGTCGCCTCGTCATGCCGCCCCATCGGGCCGGTGGCCAGGCCCAGTTCGTGGCCACGCCTGTGCAGGTCACGGGCGACCACACGCTGACCCACCTGCTCGCCTGGGTCCAGGAGCGGCTGGACCAGCCGTTGACGGTGACCGACATGGCACGGCGTGCGAACACGAGCCCGCGCCATCTCGGACGCCAGTTCCGGTCGGTGACCGGGCAGACGCCGCTCCAGTGGCTCCTGACCCAGCGCGTACGCCGAGCCCAGGAGCTGCTGGAGGCCACCGACCAGGGCATCGAGGCGGTTGCCCTCGCCACCGGCATGGGTACCGCCACGACGCTGCGGCGCCAGTTCAAGCGGATCGTCGGGGTCCCCCCGGACAGCTACCGGCGTTCGTTCCGCAGCGCGGCCAGGCCCGTCTGAGTGGTTCCGAGCGTACCGAGCATACGGGGCGTACGGGACGCCGGGGACCACCGCGTGGCTCAGGAGACGGTGAGGAACCGGGCGATGCTCGGCACCCCCTGCGCGTCGAGGGCGAAGAGCATGTAGGTGCCCGGCAGGACCACCCCGGGGTCGGCGGGGACGGACACCGTGTACGCGCCCGTGCCCGCGGGCTTGGACACGAGCGGGACCCGGCGTTGGTCGTTGTCGGTGGAGTGGGTCGCGGCCGCGGCCCGCATCAGGACGAAGGACGCCACCGGAGACCCGGTGATCACCGTGAGCGATGCGCCGGGGGCTGCCCTGGGAGGAACGCCTGCGGTGATGACGGGACGCGGCTTCGGCGATCCGTCGGCGTTGAGCAGGTACGGCGGTGTGAAGACGGCCCCGTCCGGGTGGTTGGTCGCGCAGTCACCGCACAGTCCCCCGCCCCCGGAGAAGATCCGCCCGTCCGGCAGCAGGTTCGCCACGCTGTGGTAGTTGCGCGGAACGGCCATGGTCGCGAGCGGGGTGAAGCCGCCGGTGACCGGGTCCCACAACTCGGGGGTGAGGACGGAGGTCGCGTCACTGAACGGCACCGGGTAGGCCTGTCCGCCGAAGACGGCCACCTTGCCGTCGGGCAGGACGACGCTGTTGCTGAAGCCGCGCGCGTACTCCATGTCTCCTGTACGGGCGGCCTGGGCCCGGCCTCCCGAGAGGCCCACGGTGTAGGCGCGCCGGGTGGCGGGGGTCTTCTCGTAGGCGGGTGAGCCGCCCAGGGTGAGCAGCTTGTCGATGTCGTACGCGACGGCGTTCCCGGTCATGGCGTCGCCGCTGTCGGCCCGGGGACCCGCGGCGGTGATGCTGCCCTGGCCGCTGGTGGAGATCCAGTTCATCTGCTTGCTCGGACCGAGCTGGAGCACCTTGCCGCCCGAAGTGGCGTGGAGCCACATGTGGTTGTCGGCGCGGTACGGTCCCGCCGGGTCGGCCGTCAGGGCCGGCGAGGCGGGAACGCCCGGGAGCGGCCGCCAGGTGCCCGTGCCCGGTGACCAGACCTCACCGGCCTTGTCGCCCGCGGCTCCGCTCCAGGAGCCGCCCAGGACGAAGGCCTCACCGGTGGACAGGAGTGTCATGGCCTGGTAGCCGCGAGCCGTGTTCATGTGCGTGGTGGCGGACCAGGCGTCGGTGGCCGGGTCGTAGATGCTCGCCTTGTCCGCGTTGCTGCCCCCGGTCACCAGGACGCGGCCGTCGGCCAGCATCGCGATCCCGGGACAGAACATGTCGTGGCCGGTGTTGTCGATGCGTCGCTGGGTGACCTTGCCCGTCTTCAGGTCCAGGATCGCGGTCTGCGTGTAGCCGTTGCTGCCGCCGAAGCGGTCGACGGCGTAGGCGGACCAGGCCAGCAGTTTGTCGCCCGGCAGGGCGGCGGTGGCCACCGGCACCAGGGGGAAGCCGGTGATCCGGTCCCAGGCGCCGTGAACGGCCGGGTTCGCCGGTCCGCTGAGGCGGATCTCCCCGGCCGAGGTCCACGGTCCGCGTCCGCCGGCCTCCGTGGTCACGGTCAGGCGTATGAAGCGGGCGTTCTCGGCGCGGGTGAAGGTGGCGGTCTTGACCGTGTCGTCGTCCCGCCAGGTGCCCGCGGCGACCGGTGCGCCGAAGGCCGCGCCGTCCGTGCTGGTGGCGATGGTGTAGGCACCTGCCCGGCCGTTGGCCCCGTCGGGGCGGGGATGGTAGGTGAGCGCGGAGACGACCGCGGTGCGGTGCATGTCGATGGTGATGCTGTGGGGGAGGGGAGCGGGGGTGGCGCTCCACTTGCTGTGCCAGAGGGTGGTGGAGTTGCCGTCGAGCACGTTGGCCGCGCGGCCGTTCTCGCTGCCGGTCTCCTCGTCGCTCGCCGTGGCCGTCCAACCGGTCCGGGGCAGGTCGACGGTGGCTTCCGGGGTGCCGGGGTCGCCCAACAGGTCGAGCTCGGCGGCAGAGGTCCAGGGCCCGCGGCCACCGGCTTCGGTGAGGGCCGTCAGCCGTACGAACCGGGCTCCCTGCGGGGCGAATCCGAGCGTCTTGGCGCTGCCGTCGTCCGCGAGGGTGCCGGTGGCCACCGGGCTCGCCCAGTTCTGCCCGTCCGTACTGGCGCTGACGCTGTACTCGCCGACGCGCCCGTTCGCCCCGTCCGCGCGAGGGCGGTAGACGAGCGCGGAGACGACCGCGGTGCGGTGCATGTCGATGGTGATGCTGTGGGGGAGGGGGGCGGGGGTGGCGCTCCACTTGCTGTGCCAGAGGGTGGTGGAGTTGCCGTCGAGCACGTTGGCCGCGCGGCCGTTCTCGCTGCCGGTCTCCTCGTCGCTCGCCGTGGCCGTCCAGCCCGTCCGGTCGAGAACGGGAGCTGCCGGTTCCATGGCGTTCGCCGGGGCGATGCCGTGGTGCGGTGACTGCGTGGCCGCCTGCTGGTCGAAGGGCGTGGGTGCGGGCCGGGGCGCCGGGGCACGGCCGGCGGCCACCGAGCTCGCGACCCCGAGCCAGGGAGTGATCCCGATCAGCAGCGAGCCGAGGGCGAAGGCGACGAGCAGGTGGGAACGCCGTAGCGCAGGGGCAACGGCGAGGTGGCGCCTGGACTGCAATCTGACCTCCTGGGGCGAACCGGCATGCCCTAGAAGTTAGGTCAGTGCAGATCAACTCGGGTCTCATGCAAGTGAGTTGGCTCAAAACCGCACGCGCCGACGGGGGGAGCGGTGGAACGCGGGCGGAGTATCGACGAGACGAAGCGTCTTGCATTGCCGTGCATGGTCCGCTAGATTCCCACTCCGTGCAAGACGAGACGATCCGTCTCGTTGATATTCCAGGCACGCGTCCTGTCGTCCAGCGGAAGGAACCCGCTTGCGCACGTCACCACTTGCCGCAACCCAGATCGTCCTGTCCGAGGTCGGCAAGCGCTACGACACCCGCGTCGTCCTGGACCGCGTCAGCTGTACGGTCCGGCCCGGCGAACGGGTCGGGGTCGTCGGCGACAACGGCTCCGGCAAGTCCACCCTGCTCCGGCTGCTCGCCGGCCGTGAGCTTCCCGACCACGGGGAGATCACCGTACGGGCGCCCGGCGGCTTCGCGTACGTCCCGCAGACCCTCGACCTGCCCGCCACCGCACGGGTCGGCGACGCGCTCGACCTCGCGCTCGCGGACCTGCGCGACCTGGAGCACCGCATCCGCTCGGCCGAGGTCCGGCTGCACCTGGCCGGGCCGGCCGGACTCGCCGGGTACGAGCATCTGCTGGCCGAGTACGAGGCGCGCGGCGGGCGGGACGCCGAACGGCGGGTCGCCACCACCCTGCACCGGCTCGGTGAGCGCGGCCCGCTCGATCCGAACCGCCGGCTCGGCACGCTCTCCGGCGGAGAGCGCTCCCGGCTCTCCCTCGCGGCGGCCCTCGCCGCCGAGCCCGAACTGCTGCTGCTCGACGAACCGACCAACGACCTCGACGACGAGGCCGTCGCATGGCTGGAGGAACACCTCCTCGCCCACCGCGGCACGGTCATCGCCGTCACCCACGACCGGCTCTTCCTGGACCGCGTCACGACCGCCATCCTCGAAGTCGACCACGACCGGCACACCGTCCACCGCTACGGCAACGGCTACGCCGGCCACCTGACCGCGCGCGCCGCCGCCCGGGTGCGCTGGGAGCGGGAGTACGAGGAATGGCAGGAGGAGACCCGCCGTGCCCGCCAACTCGCCGACCACCACGTCGGACGGCTCGGCGAGATCCCGCGCAAGGGACCGCGCGGGTTCAGCGGGGCCGGCGCCTTCCGGGCCCGCTCGCGCACGCACGGCGCGATGAGCCGGATCCGCAACGCCCGGGAACGACTGCAGCGGCTCACCGAGAACCCCGTGCCGCGGCCGCCGCAGCCGCTCTCCTTCACCGGCCGCTTCACCGCCGGTACGGGCGCCGCCCAAGGAGTGGCCGAAGCGGTGGTGGAGGCGGTGGTGGAAGCCGACGGACTCGCCGTGCCGGGCCGGCCGGCGCCCCTCTCGTTCCGGCTGGAGCCGGGGGAGCGGCTGCTGGTGACCGGCCCCAACGGGGCGGGCAAGTCCACCTTGCTGCACGTGCTCGCAGGGGAACTCCCGCCGCTGCAAGGGTCGGTACGGGTTCCCGCCCACGTCGGGATCCTGCGGCAGGACGACCCGCTGGCCCGTGAACCCCGCTCCGCCGTCGAGCTGTTCGGCACGCACGGCGCAGCGCGGATCACCGACCTCGGTCTGCTCACCAACGCAGACCTCTGCACACCGGTACGGGCGCTGTCGGCCGGGCAGCGCCGGAAGCTGGAGCTGGCCCGGCTGGTCGCGGCGGCCCCGCTCGACCTGCTCCTGCTCGACGAGCCGACCAACCACCTGGCCCCGTCCGTGGTGGAGGACCTGGAGGCGGCCCTGTCCCACTACACCGGCACCCTGATCGTGGTCACCCACGACAGGCGCCTGCGGTCCGGCTTCACCGGGCGCCGGCTGGAACTCACCGGCGACCGCCGGCCGGTCTCCGCCGGGAGAGACGCGATCAGCTGAGGGTGTCGTCGATCCAGTCGAGGATGACGGTTTCGGCGAGAGCCCGGTTCTGCTGTTCCTGGTGGTCGCCTGCGCCGTCGGCCGCAGTGAACGTCTGGAGGGTGGTGGGCGCCTTGAGACGGGCGAGGGGAAGGTTGGACAGCATCGACCAGACGGGCGGATCGGCCACCACGGCGGCGAGGCGGGGCTCGCCCGAGGCCGCCCGCAGGGCGAGGTACCCGCCCAGACTCCACCCCTGCAGGACGATCCTGTCCGGGTCCACATCGGGCCGGGCGGCCACGGCATCGACCACCGGGCGGGTGACGCGCTCCCAGTCCGGGATCAGCGTCAGACCGTCGTCGATCAGCGGCGCGCCTTGGCCGGGGCCGTCCACGAGGTGGGTGTTGAACGCCTTCACCAGGCGGGGACCGACCGGCTTCCCGTACAGCGGGCGGTGGCTCACCCCGGCGTACACCGTCGCCCGGAGGTAGTGGTAGCGCGCCGTGTCCTTCTTCCCCCGCCGCTCGGCCTCCTTGGCGCGGGTGATGTAGCGGGTCGCGGTGGCGTACCAGGCGTCGTGGAACGCGCCGTCGTCCTCGCCCTTCATGGCGTTCGCGATGGCCAGGGCTGTCACAGCACCCGAACGGTCCCACCGGATCGCCCGGGTGCGCCGACGGCGGCCGCCCGGCGAGCCGGCGCGGAGCCGGAAGGGACCGGCCCTCCGCGCTTGACCTCAACCGCAGTTGATGTTCGAGACTCGCGGCACGGCCGCCGGAGGGTCCGGCGGCCGAGGCGAGGGGTGGGTGCCATGCGCGCGACACAGGCGGTCGGGTTCGGTGCTCCGGAGGTACTGGTTCCCGTGGAGGTGCCCGAACCGGTGGCGGGACCGGGGCAGGTGCTGGTCGCCGTCGCCGCCGTGGACACGATCTACGTGGAGACCCAGGTGCGCAGCGGCTGGGGCAGGGAGTTCTTCCCCGTAGTCCCTCCGTACGTCCCCGGCGGGGGCATCGCCGGCACCGTCCGCGCGACCGGCGAGGGCGTGGATCCGGCGTGGGCCGGCCGCCGTGTCGTCGCCTCGATCGGCTCCACCGGCGGCTACGCGGAGCTGGCCGTGGCCCCGGCCGAGGCGCTGGCCGTCGTGCCCGACGGGGTCTCCTTCACGGACGCCGCGGCCCTGGTGCACGACGGCGTGACGGCGGCCAGGCTGCTCGCGACCACGGCTGTCCGGCCGGGCGAGCAGGTCCTGATCGTGGGCGCCTCCGGCGGCATGGGCACCGTACTGGTCCAGCTGGCGAAGGCCGCGGGCGCACGGGTGATCGGTGTGGCACGCGGTGACCGCAAGACCGCCCTGGTCCGGGACCTGGGCGCGGACGCCGTCGTCGACGCGGCACGCCCCGACTGGGTGGAGCGGGCCCGCGAGGCACTGGGCGGCGCGGGTGCGGAGGTCGTGCTGGACGGGGTGGGCGGCGAGGTCGGCCTGGCCGCGTTCGCGCTGGTCGCCGGTGGCGGGCGGTTCTCGGCCCACGGCGCCCCCACGGGTGGCTTCGCCCAGGTGGACCCGGCGGACGCGGCAGCCCGCGGTGTCCGCCTGCTCGGCATCGGGGACGTCCGGCTGACCGCCCCCGAACATGCCGAGCTCGCGGGGCAGGCGCTCCGTACGGCAGCGGAGGGCGCCCTCCGCCCGGTGATCGGCGGGACCTTCCCCCTCGAACGCGCAGCATCGGCGCACGAGGCGATCGAGTCCCGCGAGCTCCTGGGCAAGGCGGTGCTCACCGTCTGAGGCGGCAGCCGGGCCGGCCCGGTGCGGCCGGCGAACCGGCCGGGCCCGGCACACCGCCCGGCCCGGCCCGACTCACTGTTGCGCCGGGCCGGCTCACCGCCCGGGCCGGTTCACTGCCCGGTCCGGCTCACTGCCCGGTCCGGGCCGGCCGAAGACGTGACAGGGCGCTCTCGTGGCCGGCCGTGCCTTCCTGAATGGCCTGCGCCCGGTCCATCTGCCCCCAACCCGCGCCGGCCTCGGCGTTGACCTCCTCGCGCGCGTCCCTCAGGTCGTAGTGCCCGAACAGCTGCTCCTCCTCCGCCACGGAAAGCACGCTGCCACAGTCCAGCGCCGCGCACGGAGCCTCTTCGATCACCGCCACCGGATAGGGGAGGACCAGGCGCCCCTCCTCCAGCACCGCGTGGCGCAGGGGGACGAACACACCGCCCAGCCCCGAGGCCCGGTCGGTGATCCGTGCCCATTCGGGCCTGCCGGTGGTGTCGTCCACCAGGACGTAGTCCACCCCGCCCACGCGCTGGCCCCCGCTCGTATAAGCCGTGCAGCCGACCATGGCTGCAAGCTGCTCCTGAGTGATCACCGCTGCTCCTCGTCTGTCCCGCCGCGCTCCCTTTCCCTGGTCGGCTACCCCGCCACAGTCCTGCGAAAAGCCCCGGCGGGTCGGGACGAGATCGGGGTGCCCGTCCACACCGGACGGGCACCGGCCGTCGGTCGGGCCTCAGCCGGTACCGCCGAGCTTGCCGTGCAGCCGCTCCCAGGCCGCCGCGAACATCTCGTGCAGCGGTGCCGTCGGCAGGATCCGCCCGAACGGGGAGTGGATCTCGTTGCTCCACATCGGCCGCACGAGGTGCGTCGCCAGTTTCACGGTTTCCAAGGGCAGGTGCGGGGCCTTGAGGTCGGTCCAGTCTCCGGGCAGGAACACGGTCCGGCCCGCCCGCGCCCGCTTGTCCTCCACCACCGCGTCCGTGCCCAGCAGTTCCGTCCGGGCCTCGGCGTGCCGCTTCGTCGACCAGCCGTTCCACCGCCGCACGTTGCGGTCGGTGGGTGCGGCCAGCGTGGCCACCTGGAGGTACAGCGCCGCCGCGTCCGCGCCGACCCCGAGCTCCTGCGCCGCGTGCCCGACCAGCTCCGGGCAGGACTGGCGCGGATCCGCCTCGTACGCCCCGGCCGGCACCGCCCCCGAACGGGCCCGCAGCATCATCCGCTCCAGACCGCCGCCCACCAGCAGCGGCGCCACCCGGTCCAGCTCCTCGCCCAGGTCGGTGACCTCCCGGACCCGCCGCCACACCTCCGGGTCGGCCAGCGTCGCCGGCCGCACGAAGGAGGAGCCGCCGGGCGCGCACACCACCAGCGGACCGGAGTCGTACGCGGTCACCGGTGCGGGTCCCCCTTCCTTGCGGCGGTCCGTCGACACCGGCAGCCGCTCCGGCCCGAACCGCTCCGCGATGCGCGCCGACGTGCCCTGCACCCGCCCGCCGGGCAGTGCCACCAACAGCTCCGGGCGGTCCAGCTCGGCCCGCAGCCGCTCGTACAGGGCCTGCGCGCCGGCCACCGCGGGATCGCCGACGGGCCGGTCCGTCCACGCCCACACCAACGCGCACGCCATCCGCCGGACGTCGAGGCCCACCGGGGTGCGGTACGGCAGCTCGGGCCCGGCCGGCGGCACGGCCCGGACGTCCACCGCGATGCCGTGCGCATGCGCCGCCAGCTCCCAGCCCGCCGCCTCCACGGTCGCGTCCGCGGCGGCCTCGTACCCGCCCGTGAGCCGACGGGCCCACACCTCGGAGAGCCCCAGTTCGGTCTCCAGGGCGTCCGCCGCGTCGTCGTGCACGACGGGCACCGCCCCGAGGCGCTCCCGCCAGACCGCGGCCATCCGTTCAACGGCCGCCAGGACCCCGCCCTCCCGCCACAGTTCGGCCGGGTCCTCGGGCAGCGCCGCCGCCAGCACGGCCCGCGCCCCCGCGCCGCCGAGCCGGGTGCGCAGCCGCTCGTAGGACTCGGCCGTCTGGGGCGTGGCCCGGTACGGGGCCTTGCGGGCCAGGGCACGGTCCTCCTCGCGACCGGCGCAGCCGACCAGGCCGGCCACCACGAGCCGCGCCACCGCCCTGCGCACGCCGGTGAGTTCGGCGAACCGCGCGGCGGCCGACTCCGGCACCGGGACCGGTCCGTGCGCATCGAGCCCGGCGACCAGGGCCCGCAGGCGCGCGGCGTCGTCCCGCTCCACCCGGACGGCCCGCGCGTCCGGCACCGCCGCCGGCACCGGGTCGCCCACCGCGTCCTCGGCCGCGGAAGCCACGAACCAGAGCCCCGCTCCCGCGCCCCGCCCGCCGCCCGACGCCACCGCGATCCCGGCCTCCCGCAGCCCGTCCAGCACCTCGCCCGGGGCGCGGCCGACCCACCACCGGCCGCCCGCGCGGGCGAACGGCTGATCGGCCCAGGTGTCCAGCAGAGCCACCAGGGAGTTCCGCGCCGCGTCCGGCGTCGGCGCAACCGCGGCCCGCCAGGCCACCGCGTCGATCGCGCCCAGCAGCTGGGACCAGTCGCGCGGCAACGCCGGCGGTGCGAGCCGCCGCACCTCCTCGGGGATGTTCCCCGCCAGGCAGGCACCGTCGGCGGCCAGCGCGTTCACCGTCGCCGGCAGCGCCGGGTACGCGGTCCGCTGCCACGCGTCCCGGTAGCCGCTGTCCGTGACCAGTCCGAACAGCGCGGGGATCAGCTCGCTGTCCGGCGCGGACCGGGCCGGCAGGACCGGCGGCGCCTCGGCGAGCAGGGTGACCCGCCGGTGCAGTGCGAGCCTGCGCTCCTCCACCCGGGCGGCCCGGGCCGCCACCGCCACGACCGCCTCGACCAGCACCGGGTCGGTGACGTCCGGCAACTCGCGGGCCACGGAGGTCCGCAGCTCCTCCGTACCGGCGAGGCCGGCCGCCAGCAGGGCGTCCGCCGTCTCCTGCCCCAGGGTCCGCAGCGCCCGGGACCCGGCAGCGTCCCGGGTCCGCAGCAGGTACCAGAAGGCGGGAGGCAAGGCCACGCCGCCCGACACGGTGACCTGCCGGACCGGCGTACCCCGTGGATGCCGGGGCGAGGTGTGCCCGTCCTGCTCCCACAGCAGGACGCCGTCGGCGGTGTACGCGCGTACGCCCGTCCGGGTCTGTGCCTCGGCGAGGACCACGTCCTCCACCGCGCCCTGCGGCGGCGCCCACAGCCCCCACGGCTCCTGTCCCGGCCGGTCGATGTCGAAGCGGGCCGTACGCCCGTCCACGCTCTCCACCAGGAAGTGGTCGGGCGCGTGGTCGCGGTGCCGGGTGCGGAACAGCACCCGGGTCCCGACCAGCCCGTCCCGGCAACCCAGCGGGGAACCGTCCAGACCGGCGGGCAGCGGCGCCAGCTGCAGCGCCTCCACGGCCAGGGCCATACCTGCCTCGGACGGCTCCGCGACCGGATCGGTGCCCGCGGGACGGCCCGGGAAGCCGGGCAGCGCGACCTCGCCCTGCGGCTCCCCGGTGACCGGGTCGACCGCCTCCCACGGCCGCCGCCCGAAGACGGCGTTGGTCCAGATCCGCGCGCCGTCGCCGAGCTGCAGCTCGTCCCGGTCGATGCCCTCCCTGCCACCTGGGCGCAGCACCCGGCGGGCGCCGTGCCGCCCGCCCCCGTCGGCGGTCTCGAACTGGAAGCCGTACGCCCCGTCCAGACTGCCGCCGAACGGCACCAGGCCACCCACCTCGTCCGGTGTGAACGGCTCCTCGGGACGGTCGGCCCAGACGGCGGTGTCGCAGTGGTAGGGGCTCGGGGCGAGCGTCCAGCTCACCAGGAAGGAGCCGCCCACGTAGTGGACCGCGAACATGGTCGCGCCGTCGGGCACCGTGAACCGGCAGGAGCCGCGCACCCCGTCCGGGGCGACGGCGACCGCCCGGTCCCGCCCGAACACCGTGAGCACCGGCCAGGTGGCGGTGACCCCCGCCACCCCCGGCAGCGCCCCGTCCGCCGCCTCCTCGGGAGCAGCCCCTGCCGCGAACTCCGCGTACACCGACTCCAGGGCGGGCCAGGCCAGTTCCTCGGGCAGACCTGCCCTCAGCGAGCGCCGCAGCGCGCCCGCCGCCCCCGCCTCGGCGAGGGCGTCGGCGATGCCGTCGAGCGCCGCCACCGTCGGCCGGTCCAGCAGGGTGTGCAGTTCGGCCACGGCCTCCTCGGCTCCCGCCATGCCGCCGCCCGCGACGGTGTCGAGGAGCTTGCCCACGCGGCCGGCGACCTCGCGGGCGATGCCTTCGTTGCCCGGCAGCAACGTCACCGCCGAGCCGGCCCGGCGCCGGCGCGTCGGCGCCCGCCCCGGCAGCAGACCCGCGTGTACGGCGCCCTCCAACCGGGGGCCGAAGACCGGGTCGGCAGCCAGCGCGGCCAGGTCGCGCCGCGACCGCTCGCCCCAGAACCGCATCCGGGTCTCCGGGCCGGGGTCGACGACCGCCACCCCGGCCGCCAGGCAGGCGTCCAGCACGTCCGCGTCGAAGCCCTGGTAGTGGTACCGGGTGGTGTGCACCGTCACCGGCGTGCCCTCGGCCCGCAGTCGCGGCCCCAACCGGACCACCAGGTCGAGGAATTCGGCCGGCAGCGGCTGCCGCGCGACCCCGCCGCCGGACTGGGCCGCGTACTGGTACATGTGCACGAAGTGGCCGACCCAGCGGTGCAGTCCGCCCTCCGGCACCAACCGCCCGGTCGCCATGCCGTCCGCCGCGCCGCAGCCGGTCAGCATCCGCAGCCAGGGGCCGCCGTCGGTGACCCCGTCAGGGAAGACCTCCACGAGCCCGGCGGCGACGGTGTCCGCCGGCGGATGGGCCGTCAGGAGCGGGGCCGCGGCGTCCAGCAGGGCGTCCGGTACCGCCTTCTTCCGCGTAACCGACAGGATCGCGCCGACCAGGCGCGCGACCTCCGCGTCCCCGTGCCCGGCCGACTTGGCGGAGGCCCGCACCCGGCGCACCAGATCCGCCGGCAGGTCCGCCGCCGAGCCCGCCCACGCGGTCAGGAACGCTTCGAGCGCCGCATGCGCCGCGGCCGGCTCCAGCGTCTCGGCGAGAAACCGCTGATGTGCCCCGAGTTCCTTGGCCGGCATGGCCCCGCCCGCCGCGAACAGCAGCGCGTTGGCCCGGCGGTAGCCGGGATCCACGGGGAGCCCGTGCCGGGTCTCGGCCGCCCGCGCCGCCGCATAGGCCCGCCCGCCCGGCCGGCTCCCGTAGCCGATCAACCGGTGGCCCACGGTGTCCCAGAACCACGGCAGGTGCGCAGGCGGCAGCCGCCGCGCCCGCGCCGCCATCGTGTCCAGGAACCGGCCGGGCTTGGTCCAGGACCGGCCGAGCTCGGTGCGCATGTCCTCGATGAGGCCGCGCGCGGTCCCGGCCGCGTCCGGGTCGTGGGCGGCGACCCAGTCGGCGTACGTGGTCGAGGCGTGCGCACCGCCGGCCGGCAGCAGGGATTCCATCGAGACGATCATGTCTTGCATCGTCGCACGCCCCACTGACAGCCCAACGGCTGCCCGCAGCCGCCGATCGGTCAGGACGGCGGACCCACGCCCAGGGGGCTTCCCCTCCCGCCGCGGAAGCCGTCACGGCCGCGGATGCCGCCCCGTCGTCCCCTGTCAGCCCTTGGCGACCAGTCGCTCGCGCCACCAGGCCACCGTCGCCTCGACCTGCTCGTCGACGGGGGTGGCGCGCAGGGCGAACGCAGCCTCGTAGGCGCTGGAATCGACCACGAACGGGCGGTCGAACTGGTAGCGGACCTCTTTCAGTTCGCGGATCAGCGGGGAGAAGACCGACGCGATGCCCAGCACGGCCGGCTGGAGTCTGCGCACCGCGACCGGCTCCGTCCGCGACCGGGCGGCGAGGCGGTCGACCATCTCCCGGGTGGACAGGGCGGGCTCCGTGGGGACGTGCCAGGCATGCCCCCAGGCCCGCTCCTCACCCGCGACCTCGACCAGAGCACCGGCCACATCGGGGAGATACGTCCAGCTGTGCGGAGCGTCCGGGTCCCCGAGGGTGGAGACCGGCTTGCCGCGCAGCAGCCGGGGCATGACCCGCGCGGCCAGGTGACCGCCGTCGGTCACCCCGGGCCCGAAGAAGTCCGAGGCCCGTACCTCGACCGCCTTGATACGCCCCTGCTCGTGCAAATCCTGCGCCTGCTGCCACACCTGCGCGCGCACCCTCCCCTTGGGGCCCGTCGCGGCGAGCGGCAGCTGCTCGGTCATGGGGCCGTCCACCGGTCCGTAGCCGTAGAGGTTGCCCAGCATGACGAGGACGGCCCCGGTCGCCTCGGCCGCCGCGCACGCCGACGAGGCCAGCGGCGGCCAATCCCTCGTCCAGCGGGGGTAAGGCGGCGCGGCACAGTTGAAGATGGCGGCCGCACCCTGCGACGCCTCGATCAGCCGCCTGCTGTCCGTCGCGTCCAACGCGACGTGCTCGATGCCGGGCTCCGGGCTCCGGCCCGACGTGGTGACGACCCGTACGGAATGCCCCTGCTCGGCCAGCAGCCGGGCGGTGGCCGCTCCGGCGGGCCCGAATCCCATCACGACGTAAAGACTCACGCGCGAACACTAGCGCGTGTACGTGTTGCGCTCATGCCAGGCACGAGGCCTTTCGGGGCAGCCCCGGCCGACCACCGCGAACCAATCGGTGGAGCGGGCACGACCAGTGCCGGTCGGTCAGGGCCCGAGTCACAGCGCCCGCTCGTATTCCACCTGTTCGAGGGTTTTGCCGTCGCCGAAGTCGAAGGCGCGGGTGGTGCCGCACTCGGCGAAGCCGCACTTGGCGTAGAAGCGGCGGGAACGGGGGGTGTCGCGCAGCGTCCAGAGGTGCGCCCGGACGAAACCCTCGTCGCCCATGGAACGCAGCGCCTCGGCCATCAAGGCGGAGGCGACCCCGCTGCCCCACCTGTCCGGGTGGGCGTAGAAGCTGTGGATCTCCGCCAGTCCCGGCCGGGTCCCGGACGGGCCGAAGAAGGACAGTGCCCTGGGGCGGCCGTCGAGTACGGCGAGCAGGACCGTCTCCGGCCCCGCCGTGATCCGCTCGTGCCACCGTGTGCGCCGGCTCAGGACGGCCTCTGCGGCGAACGCCGGCTCGAAGAAGGGAGCGTAGGCCGCTTCCCAGGCCGCGGCGTGGATCTCACCCAGCGCCTCCCCGTCTCCCGGGCCGGCGCGACGAATCTCGATCATCCGGTCGGCCTGGCCAGGGTGCGGTGGAAACCGACGAGTTCACCGAGCAGCGTCGGGTCTGCTCACCTCATCTCACGCCGTGGGCGGTCCGTTCGCGGACCCGGCTGGCGTACCAGGACGTGAACTTCACCGCGAACACGATCAGGAGCACCGGGAGGACCCAGTTGAGCCAGTCCCCGTTGAGGCGGGTGTGGACGGCGAGCAGTCCCAGGAGCGTGTTGACGACGAACACGCCGCCCCACACCGCGGTCAGCACGCGATTGGTGTGTTTGAACGTGCGGGAGTTCCAGAATTCCGGCGCCACGGACTCCCGGGCATAGCTCTCCGTGAACGGCGTGAAGGCCAGCGAGCCGAGCGCCACCACGGCGATGATGCCGTTCGACAGCGGCTGTGCGTAGGTCTCCAGCCAGAGGAGGTCCTTCCGGCCGAGGACCAGGGAGAGGATGCTGACCACCGCGAAGAAGACGAGCCCGGTGACCTCCAGTACGCGGGCGTGGCCCCGCCGGAACTCCGGCACGCTGAGCAGGATCGCGGCGATGAGCGCGGTGAAGGCGGCGAGCTTCCAGGTGCTGGGGCCGGCCACCACGTCGAAGATGATCCACGGCACGAAGCCGAAGAAGACGCCGGTGCCGCGGCGGGCGGGCTGGGTGGTTTCGGGCTCGGCCATCATCGCCTCCGCCGGGAAAGGTGCTCGGCGGCGGCAGCGGCGCCGGCCGCACGGTCACTCCTCCATGCTGCGATCAGCGGTGGGCCCCCGCATCCCAGGCGCCACCGCCACCGCCGTCACCCCGTGGCCCTGCTGCTGTCTCCGCCGGTGTTGCCCGGGTGCCGCCCGCCCGTTTGACTGGTTGAGATGCCCATCCCGGGCCTCCCGAGCCCCGCGCCCGCTGCGCGCCGCCCGAGCGCGACCCGGGCCGTTGCTGGGCCGGGAGACCTTCGACGGTGCACTGCCCGCCGGCAACACCGCCCACCCCAAGATCGACCCGCGCACGGGCGAGATGGTGGTCTTCTGATACGGCCTGGAGCCGCCGTACGTAACCTGGTCGGTGATCGGCGCGGACGGCACGGTCCGCCGGCGGCCGACGGAGGTGGCCGGCGTCGACCGGCCCATGATGATCCACGACATGGCACTGACCGGGCGCTACGTCGTGCTGGTCCTCGCACCGGCCTTCTTCGACCTGGCGGCTGCGATGAGCGGCGGGTCGCTGCTGGCCTGGCGCCCCGAGCGCGCCACCCGGGTGGCGCTGATCCCGAGGGACGGCGGCCCGGTCCGCTGGGCCTCGGACGAGGCCTTCTGGATGTGGCACACGGTGAACGCCTTCGACACCGGCCCGCAGGACGACGCGCCTGACGGTGGGCGACGCATCCACCGACGATGCCCGGGTGGAGTTCCCGCCCGTGGACGACCGCCTGGTCTCCCGCCGCCACCGCCGGCTCGCCGTGGCCTCGGAGACCGGCGGGGTCGAGCTGCTGCCGGGCGAGTACGACGCCCTGCGCTGGTACGACACCGACCGCGGCGGGTCCGTCCTGTGGCCGGCCCTCGGCCTGCACGGGACCTGGCTGCCGACCGAAGAATGATCGCGACCGGAGCGTGCAGCGGAAGCGTAAAGAGTTCTTCAAGCGAGCGCCCGGGTGTGCTAGGCGGCCCGGTCCTGCCCGTCTGTCCTGCAGGAATGCAAAGTCGATACGGCGCGGGCATGGTGCCGTCGGCGAGTCGCCAAGGGTCGCCCATATTTCCCGCTGCCGGACATATCGGGCGGAACGGTGTGCGTGACAGAAGTCATTCTGCGTTCCTCGTCATTGCCTGGCGCGCACGAATTTGCACATAGTTGCCACTGCTATGTCCCCTGCCGGCGTTCTTCGGCGCGCGCCGGACCGGCAGGCAGGGGATACGACGATCATGAGTGAAAGGGACTTGGCATGACGCTCCCGCGCACTCCCGGCACGGCGTGCTGACGATGAAGACCGCGCCCGAGCGGCTGCGCGCCGGTCTGGCCGCCGGGGCGGCCGCCGTCATCGCGCTGTGGGCCGCCCAGGTGCATCCGTCCGCCCGGCCCGACGAGCTCATCGGGGCGGCCGCGCACCTCACCGGGCTCCTCGCCGGTTACGGGATCCTCGTCATGCTCTTCCTGATGGCCCGGGTACCGGCGGTCGAGCACGGCGTGGGCGCCGACCGCCTCGCCCGCTGGCACGCCTTCGGCGGCCGGTGGGTCCTGGTCCTGTGCGCCGCCCACGGGCTGTTCGCCCTCCTCGTGTACGCCCTGCGCACCGGGACCGACCTGCTGACCGCCACCGGGGCCCTGATCCGCTACCCGGCCGTCACCGCCGCCTACGCCGGAGCCGCCCTGCTGGCAGGCGTGGGACTGATCTCCGCACGGGCCGTACGCCGCCGGGTCTCGCACGAGGCGTGGCGCGGCATCCACCTGCTCACGTACCTCGCCGCCGGGCTGGGCTTCGTCCACCAGCTCGCCGGTCCCGACGTCTCCCTCACCGGCCTCACCACCTGGTTCTGGGCCCTGCTGCACACCGTCGTCGGCGTACTGCTCGCCTGGTACCGCGGGATCGTCCCGGTCCGCCAGGCGCTGCGGCACGGGCTGCGCGTCGCCACCGTCGAGCGGGAGGGGCCCGACGTCGTCTCCGTCACCATCCAAGGCGGCAGGCTGCGCGAACTCCATGCAGAGCCGGGCCAGTTCTTCCGCTGGCGGTTCCTGAGGGGCGGTCTGTGGCACACGGCCCTGCCGTTCTCCCTCTCCGCGCCCGTCCGCGACGACCGCCTCCGCATCACCGTGAAGGCGCTCGGCGGGCACTCCCGGCGGGTCCGCGGACTGCGCCCCGGCACCAGAGTCCTGGCGACCGGTCCGTTCGGCGCACTCACCGGACGGCGGCGTACCCGCCCGAAGGTGCTGCTGATCGCCGGCGGCATCGGGATCACTCCGATGCGCGCCCTCTTCGAGTCCCTGCCCGCAGGCCCCGGAGAGCTCACCCTGCTCTACCGCGCGGGCGACGCCGGCCAGCTGGTCCTGCGCGACGAGCTGGAGGCGATCGCGGCGGACCGCCAGGCCGCCCTGCACTACCTGGTGGGGCGCTCCGACGCCGCGTACGACCCGCTCGCTCCGCAGGCCCTGCGGGCGCTCGTCCCCGACCTGTCCGACCATGACGTCTACCTCTGCGGACCGCCCGGAATGGCCGATGCGACGACTGCGGCACTGATCCGGGCGGGCGTCCCCTCCGGCCGCATCCACACCGAGTGCTTCACCTACTGACGACCTACTGACGACCTACTGAGGACCCCGATCTTCCGATGAACCAGTACTCCGCACACGGGGAGCCCGCCCCCCGGGGCGACACGGCCCCGCGCTCCGGGACCCAGCAGCGCCCGCCCGCCCCGGCCGCGCCGACCGCCGGGCCGCACCCGCGGGCCCGCCGTGTCCCCGCCCGGCACCGCAAGTCCTCGCCGTCCCGAGGGCTCCTCGCCGGGCTCGCCCTGGTCAGCGTGCTGGGCGCGACGGCCATCACCGTGACCGTCGACCCGGCCGCGCCGGACCCGGGCGGAAGGCCGCACCTGCAGTCCCAGCGCTGAGGCCCGGCCGCACTGCGCCACCCCGAGCCACCCCAAGAGCTCACCAAGATCCGTTCTCGATACATTCAACCCGCGGAAAGGTGATCCACGCCACAAACGCCCGCCGGTGCAGCCTGGGCACGACCACCCACGGTCAGCCGGCGCCCGCATCGGGACGGCTGCGCCCGTCTCCCGGAAGGGGTCACCAGGTGAAGCGCGGCAGGGGCAGGGCCACGACAGAACGCGCGGCGGACGCCATCGCGGACCGGCTGCTGCAGGCCGGGCGCCTGCTCAGCCGAGCGCCCGGGACGGCGGACGGCCGGACGGTGTTCCGGGCCGACCAGGAGGTCAACGACACGCCGTACCGCGAGCGCTGGGCCCACGACAAGGTGGTGCGCTCCACGCACGGGGTGAACTGCACCGGCTCCTGCTCGTGGCAGGTGTACGTCAAGGACGGCCTCATCACCTGGGAGACGCAGGCCACCGACTACCCCTCCACCGGCCCGGACCGCCCCGAGTACGAGCCGCGCGGCTGTCCCCGCGGAGCCTCGTTCTCCTGGTACACGTACTCGCCCACGCGCGTGCGCTACCCGCACGCCCGAGGGGTGCTGGTGGAGATGTTCCGCGAGGCGAAGCAGCGCCTGGGCGGGGACCCCGTCGCCGCCTGGGCGGAGATCACCTCCGACCCGGACCGGCGGCGGCGGTACCAGGCGGCCCGCGGCAAGGGCGGCCTGGTCCGGATCGACTGGGAGGAGGCCCTGGAGATCGCGGCCGCCGCGCACGTGCACACCCTGCGCGAGCACGGCCCCGACCGGATCGCCGGGTTCTCCCCGATCCCGGCGATGTCGATGGCCTCGCAGGCCGTCGGGGCCCGCTTCCACGCGCTGATCGGCGCGCCCATGCTCTCGTTCTACGACTGGTACGCGGACCTGCCCGTCGCCTCGCCGCAGGTCTTCGGCGACCAGACCGACGTGCCGGAATCCGGGGACTGGTGGGACGCCGCCCACCTGATGCTGTGGGGGTCCAACGTCCCCGTCACCCGGACCCCCGACGCCCACTGGATGACCGAAGCGCGCTACCGCGGCCAGAAGGTCGTGGTCGTCTCCCCGGACTACGCGGACGCCACCAAGTTCGCGGACGAGTGGCTCCACCCGCATCCGGGAACCGACGGAGCCCTGGCCATGGCCATGGGGCACGTGATCCTCAAGGAGTGCTTCGTCGAACGGCAGGTGCCCTACTTCACCGACTACGTACAGAGGTTCACGGACCTGCCGTTCCTCGTCGAGCTGGAGGAGCGGGAGCCCGGTCGGTACGTCCCCGGGCGCTTCGTGACCGCCGCGGACCTGCGCCTCCCGCTGGACGCGCGGGACGAGGCGACGCGCCGCTGGATGCCGGTCCTGATGGACTCCGTCACCGGTGCACCGGTGGTGCCCAACGGGACGCTGGGGGACCGCTGGTCGAAGTACAGCGAGGGCCGCTGGAACCTGGACCTGGGCGACATCGATCCGCGCCTGAGCCTGTACGAGGGGGAGGGCGGCCCCAGCGCGACGGTCCTCCTGCCCCGCTTCGACGAGGCGGGGGCGACGCTCGCGCGCAGCGTCCCCGTGCAGAGCCTCGGCGGCCGCCTGGTGACGACCGTCTTCGACCTGATGCTCGCCCAGTACGGGGTGGGCCGCAACGGCCTCGACGGACAGTGGCCGGCAGCGTACGAGGACGCCTCCGTCCCGTGCACCCCGGCCTGGCAGGAGCAGATCACGTCCGTGCCCGCCGCCGCGGCGGTCCGTGCGGCACGCGAGTTCGCGCGGACCGCCGAGCAGACCCGCGGCCGCTGCATGATCGTGATGGGTGCGGGCACGAACCACTGGTTCCATTCGGACACGATCTACCGCTCCTTCCTGTCCCTGCTGCTGCTCACCGGCTGCCAGGGGGTCAACGGGGGAGGCTGGGCCCACTACGTCGGCCAGGAGAAGGTCCGGCCGTTCGCGGGCTGGCAGCAACTGGCCACCGCATCCGACTGGGTGCGGCCCTCCCGGCAGATGGCCGGCACCCCGTACTGGTACCTGCACACCGACCAGTGGCGCTACGAGGGGTTCACCGCCGACACGCTGACCGCCCCGACGGCACGCGGCACGTTCGCCGGCGCGCACACCGCGGACCTGGTGGCGCGGTCGGTACGGCAGGGCTGGATGCCGTCCTACCCCACCTTCTCCGCCAATCCGCTGGAACTCGGCCGCGTGGTACGCGAGTCGGGCGCGGAACCGGCGCAGTGGGTGGAGCAGCAGCGCGACGCCGGCGCCCTCCCGTTCGCCTGCGAGGACCCCGACGACCCCGCGAACTGGCCCCGGGTGCTGACCGTGTGGCGGGCCAACCTCATCGGCTCCTCGGCCAAGGGCAACGAGTACTTCCTACGGCACCTGCTGGGTGCGGACGACAACGCCTCGGCCCCCGAGGCCCCCGCGGAGCACCGGCCGCGGGACGTGGCCTGGCGGCAGGAGGCGCCGCGGGGGAAGCTGGACCTGCTGCTCACGCTCGACTTCCGCATGACCTCGACCACCCTGTTCGCCGACCTCGTCCTGCCGGCGGCCACGTGGTACGAGAAGCACGACCTCTCCAGCACGGACATGCACCCCTACGTGCACGCCTTCTCGCCCGCGATCAACCCGCCGTGGCAGGCACGCACCGACTTCGAGATCTTCCACGGCCTCGCCGCGAAGGTCGGCGAACTCGCCCGGGGCCGCCTGGAGGAGTCCTGGGACCTGGTCGCGACCGCCCTGCAGCACGACACCCCGGACGAGGCGCCGCCCGAGGGCCCCACCAGACCCCGGTACACGCTCGTCAAGCGGAACTACACGGCGCTCGCCGACCAGTTGGCGGCGTTCGGGCCGCTGCCCGACGAACAAGGCATGCAGGTACGCGGCATCACCGTGCACACCACCGCGGAGTCCCACTGGCTCGCCGAACGCTGCGGCACGGCCCGGGAGGGAACGGCCCGGGGGCGTCCGCTGCTCGACACCGACGTCAAGCTGTGCGAGGCGATCCTGGCCCTGTCGGGCACGACGAACGGCCGGATCGCCGCCGAAGGCTTCCGACACCTGGCCGTACGCTGCGGAGCGGCGAGCGGCCTGGCGGACCTGGCCGCCGCCGTGGCCGAGCGGCGCATCGTGTACTCCGACACCCAGGCCCGCCCGGTGCAGGTCGGCGCCAGCTTCGAATGGTCCGGCAAGGAGGGGGCGGACCGCCGCTACGCGCCCTTCACCATCAACACCGAGCACCGCAAGCCCTGGCACACCCTGACGGGCCGCCAGCACTTCTACCTCGACCACGAGTGGATCGCCGAGTACGGCGAGCAACTGCCTGTCTACCGGCCGCCGCTGGATCTCACGGCCCTGGGGGAGGAGCCGCGACAGGACGCGGGGGACGGCCGGCGGTCGGTGACCGTGAGGTACCTGACCCCCCACTCGAAGTGGTCCATCCACTCCGAGTACCAGGAGAACCTGCTGATGCAGACCCTGGCCCGGGGCGGCCCGGTCATCTGGCTCAGCGTCGAGGACGCCGCGGCCGTCGGTGCCGCCGACAACGACTGGATCGAGGCGGTCAACGCCAACGGAGTGGTCGTCGCCCGCGCCGTCGTCTCCCACCGCATGCCGCCCGGCACGGTCTTCATGTACCACGTGCAGGAACGCCTGGTGAACGTGCCCCTTTCCGAGACCACGGGACGGCGCGGCGGCGTGCACAACGCCCTGACCCGCCTGCTGATCAAGCCGACCCATCTGATCGGCGGCCACGCCCAGCTCTGCTTCGCCCCCAACTACTACGGCCCCACCGGCAACCAGCGCGACGCCGTCACCGTCATCCGGCGCCGCTCCCAGGAGGTCACGTACTGATGCCCCGAAGCGAAGCGCCCATCGGACGGGTGATGGCACAGGTGGCGATGGTGATGAACCTCGACAAGTGCATCGGCTGCCACACCTGCTCCGTCACCTGCAAGCAGACCTGGACCAACCGGTCGGGCAGTGAATACATGTGGTTCAACAACGTCGAGACCCGCCCCGGGCAGGGGTACCCCCGCTCCTACGAGGACCAGGAGAAGTGGCAGGGCGGCTGGCAGCTCAAGCGGGGCCGCCTGGTGCCGCGCAGCGGCGGCCGGGCCCGCCGCCTCGCCACCCTCTTCGCCAACCCCCACCTGCCCTCCCTGGCCGACTACTACGAGCCGTGGACGTACGACTACGAGAACCTGGTCAACGCGCCGCTCGGCGACGACGTGCCCACGGCCGCTCCCCGCTCCCTGATCGACGGGCGTCCCACCGCGGTGACGTGGGGCCCCAACTGGGACGACGACCTGGGCGGCGGCCCCGAGCACCTGGCCGGCGACCCCGTGCTGCAGAAGATGAACGAGCGGGTCCGCCTGGAGTACGAGCAGGCGTTCATGTTCCACCTGCCGCGGATCTGCGAGCACTGCCTCAACCCCTCCTGCGTGGCCGTGTGCCCGTCCGGGGCGCTGTACAAGCGGATCGAGGACGGCATCGTCCTCGTCGACCAGGACCGCTGCCGGGGCTGGCGCATGTGCGTGTCCGGGTGCCCGTACAAGAAGGTCTACTTCAACCACCGCACGGGCAAGGCCGAGAAGTGCACCCTGTGCTACCCGCGCATCGAGGCCGGACAGCCCACCGTGTGCTCGGAGACCTGCGTCGGCCGCCTGCGCTACCTCGGGGTCCTCCTCTACGACGCCGACAAGGTCGGTGAGGCCGCTGCCACGCCGGACGAGAAGGACCTGTACGAGGCGCAGCTCGACTGCTTCCTCGACCCCCACGACGCCGGCGTGCAGCGCGCCGCCGAACAGGCCGGCATTCCGCACGACTGGATCACCGCCGCCCGCCGCTCACCCGTACGTGCGCTCATCAGCGAGTACCGGGTGGCGCTGCCGCTGCACCCGGAGTACCGCACCCTGCCGATGGTCTGGTACATCCCTCCGCTGTCCCCCGTCGTGGACTCCCTGACGGCCACCGGGCACGACGGTGAGGACCCGGCGACGCTGTTCGCCGCCATCGACTCGATGCGGATCCCCGTCGGCTACCTGGCCGAGCTGTTCACCGCGGGCGACACCGCCCCGGTGGAGGCGGCGCTGTGCCGCCTGGCCGCCATGCGGGCGCACATGCGGCGGATCAACCTCGGCGAGGAGCAGGACCCCGCCATCGCCGGATCGGTCGGCATGGACGCCGAGGGCATCGAGGCCATGTACCGGCTGCTGGCCGTGGCCAAGTACGAGGACCGCTACGTCATCCCCACCGGGTTCACCGTCCGCGACTCCGAGCACGCGGACGCCGGCGCCGGGTGCAGCCTCGACGGCGAGGGCGGCCCGGGGATGTACACGGCCGACACCTTCCACGCCGCGCTCGCCGGTCTCGAAGCCGCTCCGGGGCCCGGGGCCGGCGGACCGGCCGGATCGCCCGGTGGCCGCGTCAACCTCCTCAACTGGAACGGCCAGGGCAGCCCCACCGGGCTCTTCCCCCGCCGGGAGCAGCCGTGAGCCACACCGCCGCCCTCCACCAGGCCGCCTCACTGCTCCTCTCGCATCCCGACGGGGACTGGCCGCAGCGCCTCGACCTCGTGCGCAGCGGCCTGGGCGAGCTCGGCGGTGCGGAGGCCGCGCTGCTCCTGCGCTTCTGTGCCGCGGTCGCCGACGTGCCGCAACTGGAGCTGTCGGCGCGCTACGTGACCACCTTCGACCGCAGCCGGCGCCGCACCCTGCACCTGACCTACTGGACGGACGGCGACACCCGCCGCCGCGGCGAGGCCCTGCTGCGCTGGAAGCAGCTCTACCGGCGCCACGGCTGGCAGCCACCCGCGGACGAACTGCCCGACTTCCTGCCGCTCGCCCTGGAGTTCGCCGCCCGGTGCCCCGGAGCGGGCCGTCCAGCGCTCCAGGACCACCGCGCCGCCCTGGAACTGCTGCGCATGGCACTCGTCGACCACGAGAGCCCGTACGCCGACGTCCTGGAAGCGGTGTGCCGCACCCTGCCCGGCGCTTCACCGGCCGACCGCGCGGCCGCCCTGCATCTGGCGCGCAGCGGCCCGCCTACGGAAACCGTGGGCCTGCTGCCCTTCCCCACCCTGCGCCCGGACGCAGCCACGGTCGAGGAGACCCGACGATGAACCACGTACACATCGCCCTGTGGGGCGTGCTGCCCTATCTCGTGGCCGTCGTACTCGTCGCGGGCAGCGCCTGGCGCTACCACTACGACCGCTTCGGTTTCACCTCCCGCTCCAGCCAGCTGCACGAGCACCGGCTGCTGAGCATCGGCGGCCCGCTCTTCCACTACGGACTGCTGTTCGTGGCGGCAGGGCACGTCGTGGGACTCCTGGTGCCCGAATCGCTGACGGAGCGCCTGCACATCCGCGAACCGGTCTACCACCTCAACGCCCTCTTCGTCGGCGGAGCGGCCGGCCTGGCCACCCTCACCGGTCTGGTGGTCCTGGTGTACCGGCGCCTGCGGGTGCCCGCCGTACGGGTCGGGACCAGCAGGAGCGACCGCGCCGTCTACCCCCTCCTGGTCGCCGTCCTGTTGGCCGGCCTCACGGCCACCGCCACCACCCTCGTCCCGCATCCGTACGACTACCGCCTCGGCGTCTCCGTCTGGTTCCGCTCGGTGCTCGCCCTGGATCCCGACGTCCCCGCGATGGCCCAGGCCCCCCTGCCGTACCAGGTCCACGCGTTCCTCGCCATGTCCCTGTTCGCCCTGTGGCCCTTCAGCCGGCTCGTCCACGCCTTCACGGCGCCGCTCGGCTACGTCGCCCGCCCGTACATCGTCTACCGCTCCCGCTCGGTCCACTCCGGCAGCGCCGCGGACCGGGGCGACGGCCGCCCGTCCCACGGCTCCGGTGCGTGAGGGCCGGCGAGGATGACGCGGTCCGGGCGGATGGGCAGGCTCCGGTGGCGTACGCCCGTCGCGTGCCAGACCGCATTGGCGACGGCCGCCGCGGCGCCCACGATGCCGATCTCGCCGATGCCCTTGATCCCGACCGGGTCGTCCGGATCCGCGTCGTCGATCCAGTCCGCCTCGATGTGCGGTACGTCGGCGTGCGTGGCGACGTGGTAGCCCGCGAGGTCGGCGCCGTAGTGGCCGCCCGAGGTCCGGTCCCGGACGGCCTCTTCGTGCAGGGCCATGGAGATGCCCCAGGTCATCCCGCCGACGAACTGGTTGCGGGCGGTGAGCGGGTTGACGATCCGGCCTGCCGCGAAGATGCCGAGCATGCGCCGTACGCGCACCTCGCCGGTGGCGGTGTCCACGGCGACCTCGGCGAACTGCGCTCCGAAGGAGTGCCGCTCCTTGGCGGCCAGGGCGCCGACCGCCTCGGTGGTGTCCGACCGCACCGTGATCCCCTCCGCGGGGATGCCGGCGCCGGGGACGAGCCGCTCGCGCAGTTCCCGGGCCGCGGCGGTGACCGCCCACGCCCAGGAGCGGGTGCCCATCGAGCCTCCGGCGATCATCGCCGGCCCGAAGTCGCTGTCCCCGATCCGCACCCGGATGCGGTCCGGCCCGACCTCCAGTGCGTCGGCGGCCACCAGTGCGAGCGCGGTCCGTGCCCCGGTTCCGATGTCCGACGCGGCGATCCGCACGCTGAAGGTGCCGTTCGCCTCCGCCGTCACGGCTGCGGTGGACGGCGCGGCCCCCACCGGGAAGGAGGCCGCCGCCATGCCGGTCCCGAGCAGCCGGCTGCCTTCCCGGCGCAGGCCGGGCCGCGGGTCCCGGTCCGCCCAGCCGAACCTGCGGGCACCCTCCCGGAAACAGGCGAGCAGGTTGCGGCCGCTGAACGGCAGGCCGGAGACGGGACCGCGCTCGGGCTCGTTGCGCACGCGCAGCTCGATCGGGTCGAGCCCGCACTTCTCGGCGAGTTCGTCGAGCGCGGACTCCAGAGCGAACGACCCGGGTGCCTCGCCGGGTGCGCGCATCCACGTCGGTGTCGGCACGTCGAGGCGTACGACCCGGTTGGCCGTGTGGTGGGCGTCGGCGTCGTACATCACCCGTGACGGCCCGGCGCTCGGCTCGATGAACTCGTGCACCGTGGAGGTGAGGCTCAGGGAACGGTGCTCCAGCGCGCGCAGGCGCCCGTCGGCGTCGGCGCCCAGCCTGAGCCGCTGCCTCGTGGGGCTGCGGTAGCCGGCCAGGGAGAACATCTGGCATCGTGTCATCACCACGCGCACCGGGCGCTGGAGGACGGTCGCGGCCATCACGGCCGCCACCTGGTGGGCGCGGACCCCCTTGCTCCCGAACCCGCCGCCGACGTGTTCGGACCGGACCCGGACCGAGGACGGGTCGAGCGAGAAGAGCTGCGCGAGCTCGGCCGCGACCCAGGTGGCGCCCTGGTTGGAGTCGACGACTTCGAGCCGGCCGCCCTCCCAGCGGGCGGTGGCCGCGTGCGGCTCCATCGGGTGGTGGTGCTCTTCCGGGGTGGAGTACTCCGCGTCCACGACGAAGGCCGACGCCGCGAGTGCGGAATCCAGGTCCCCCTTCGCGGTCACGGCCGGCATGTGGGAGTCCACGGGATACGCATCCGGGTCCTCGCCGGTGAACGCGACGTCGTGCGGTTCCTCCTCGTAGTGCACGACGAGCGCCTCGGCGGCCTCCCTGGCCTGCTCCGAGGTCTCGGCGACCACCAGCGCCACCGGCCATCCCCGGTGCGGCACCCGGTCGTGCTGGAAGACGGCGCAGGTCGGGTCCGGTGCACTTCCCATGAGGCCGACGTAGTCCGTGTCGACCCGCGGGGCGTTTCCGTGGTGGAGAACGGTGAGCACTCCCGGCATCGCGAGGACCCCGGCGGTCTCCACCGAGCGGATGCGGCCACGTGTGACGGTGGACAACGCCAGCCAGCCGTGGGCGAGTTCGGCGAAGGGAATCTCTCCCGCGAAGCGGGCCGCTCCGGTGACCTTCTCGTGGCCTTCCACCCTGGTGTGCGCAGTACCGACGGCGTTCTCCGCCTTCGTGGTCGTGGCGCTGGTCATCGGGCGGCCTCCTCGGCGAGTTCGGTGAGCACCGCCACCACCAGGTTGCGCATCAGGGGCACCTTGTACCCGTTGTGCGGCAGCGGCTCGGCGGCCGCCAGCTCCGCGTCCGCCGCGGCGGCGAACGCCTTGCCGTCGGCCTGCGCCCCGCGCAGAGCCCGTTCGGCCGCCCGGGCCCGCCACGGCCGGGACGCAACCGCCCCGAAGGCCAGGCGCACCTCCTGCACCGCGCCGTCCCGGACGTCGAGCGCGGCGGCGACCGAGCCGATCGCGAAGGCGTACGAGGCGCGCTCGCGCACCTTCCGGTAGCGGGAGCGCGCGGCGACGGGGGCGGGCGGCAGGGTGACGCCGGTGATCAGCGCTCCCGGCGGCAGGGCGGTCTCCAGGTGCGGTGTGTTTCCCACGGGCCGGTAGACCTCGGTGAGCGGCAACGCGCCGGGCCCGTCCGTCGTTGCGTACGCCACGACCGCGTCGAAGGCGGCCAGCGCCACGGCCATGTCCGAGGGATGGACCGCCACGCAGTGGGCGGTGGCGCCGAGGATCGCGTGATGGCGGTGTTCCCCCTCGACGGCGGGACAACCGCTGCCGGGGACACGTTTGTTGCACGGTGCGCTCACGTCCGCGAAGTAGCCGCAGCGGGTGCGCTGGAGCAGGTTTCCGCCCACCGTGGCCATGTTGCGCAGCTGCCCGGAGGCCCCGGCCAACACCGCCTGGGCCAATGCCGGGTAGCGGCGGCGGACTTCGGGGTGTGCGGCGAGCTCGCTGTTGGTGACGGTCGCGCCGATGAGCAGGCCCCCGTCCGGTGTCGACTCGATCCGGTCCAGGGGCAGGGCGCGTACGTCGACGAGGTGGGCGGGGCGTTCGGCGCCGGTCTTCATCAGGTCGACGAGGTTGGTGCCGCCCGCGAGGAAGCGGGCTTCGCGACCCCCGTGGAGCAGCGCGAGGGCGCTGGAGACGTCGGTCGCGCGCTGGTAGCCGAACTCCTTCATGCAGTCACCCCCTCGGCTTCCGCCGCCTCGGTGGGCTGGGCGGTGCGCGCCGCGTCCGCCCGGATCCCGGCCGCGCGGGCGACCGCCTGCACGATCGACACGTAGGCGCCGCAGCGGCACAGGTTCCCGCTCATCCGCTCCCGGATTTCGTCGGCCGTCAGCGGGGGCGGCCCGGCTTCGGGCCGTAAGTCGTCGGTGACGGCGCTCGGCCATCCCGCCGCGTGCTCCTCGATCATCGCGACCGCCGAACAGATCTGCCCCGGCGTGCAGTAGCCGCACTGGTAGCCGTCGAGGTCGAGGAACGCCTCTTGGACCGGGTGCAGTTGCTCGCCCTCGGCGAGGCCTTCGATCGTGGTGATCTCACGCCCCTCCGCGGCGACCGCGAGCTGCAGGCAGGCCACGGCGCGGCGGCCGTCGAGCAGGACGGTGCAGGCCCCGCACTGCCCCTGGTCGCATCCCTTCTTGGTGCCGGTCAGATCGAGGCGCTCGCGCAGGGCGTCGAGCAGGGTGGTGCGGTGGTCGACGGAGAGCGTGTGCGGGTCGCCGTTGATGTGCAAGGTGATGGCGCTGTACGTCGACGAGGGAGCTGGGGGCATGAGCAGCCTTCTTTCGCATATCCGGAGGACGTCGGGTGGACGGACCGGCAGGCAGCCGAACGAGAAGACGTATCGGGATGAAGGGGTGGCGCTGTGCGTGCGGCTGTAGGTTCGGAGGGACCGCGCAAAGCGGAGGGCACAAGACCGGTGCCGAGGAGCACCGGTCGGCCGCATCCGCCGCTATCGTGAGCACAAGCGGACAGCTGTCCGTTCACGGGGAAGCGTAGTGGACAGCTGTCCGGTCAACAAGGGCGGGATCGGGGCACGCACCGCCAGGAGGACGAGTGCAGCAGAAGAAGGACGCGGCCCTGCGGTCGGACGCGCAGCGCAACCGCGAGCGCATCCTGGCCGTGGCGGTGGCCGAACTGACGCGTTGTCCGGATGCCCCGCTGAGCGCGATCGCCAAGAAGGCCGGCGTCGGTCAGGGCACGTTCTACCGCAATTTCCCCAACCGCGAGGCACTCGTCCTGGAGGTCTACCGCCACGAGATGCAGCAGGTCGCCGACACCGCGGCCAAGCTGCTCACGACGCGGGAACCGGCGCGGGCCCTGCGCGAGTGGATGGACCGCCTCGCCGGGTTCGCGATGACCAAGGCCGGGCTCGCGGATGCGATCCGCCTGGCCACCGCAGGGCCCGGCGGGCCCTCGAAACCGGGACACGCCCCGGTGTCCTCCGCGGCCGACCTCCTGCTCCGCGCCAACGAGCAGGCCGGCACCATCCGCCCCGGGGTGAGCCCGGACGACTTCCTCCTCGCCATCGCCGGCCTCTGGCAGATCGACCCCCGCTCGGACTGGCAGCCGCGCGCCGAACGGCTGCTGGACCTCGTCATGGCGGGGCTGACCGCGGGAGCCCCCGGGACTCCCTGAGGGTCACGGTGCGCGGCGCGACCGGCGCGACCCGCACCGCCGCATACGTCCGACACGCCCCGTGGAACCGCCTCGGACCGCCCTCCCCGCGAACGGGGAGGGCGGTCCGCTCAGCGGTGCCGGGGTGCAGGGATCACGGGGACGGGCTCAGCTGAACCGTGGTCAGTGCGCCGCCCGCCGCCTCCTTGACCACCGCGACACGGGTCCCGGTGTCCGGCACCTTGACCCCGACCTGCGGGAGATCCGCGTTCCAGTACGAGCCCCGGTGGTCGTCGAAGACGGAGACCCCCGGGCGCGACGGGATCACCGTCGGCGTGCCCGCCTTGTGCAGCACGATCCGGTCGCTCGCCCGCAGCGAGAACGGCGCGTCGAAGGTCTGCGCCCGGGCATTGAGCAGGGAGCCGTCCGCATTCCGCAGCGGATCCGGCCGGGCGTCGATCGGCAGCAGCAGGCCGCCGCCCGGGTGGGCCTTGGTGGTGTTGTCGCTGTAGGCCGTGTCCCACAGCCAGATCAGCACGCCCTGCTGGTACGGGTAGAACTCCACCTGGTCGCCGGTGAAGCCGAAGTTGTACGGGCCCGTCTTGAGCTGGGCGCCGTAGCCGGTGTAGCGCCGGTTCTCGACCAGGTAGGCGCGGGGGTGTTGCTCGCTGCCCGTGCGGCCCTCCGTACGCGACCACTTGACCGCGCTCCAGCCGTTCGCCCCCTGCTCCGCCCCGTCGCGCAGCAGCTCGCGCCCGTCCGCAGTGATCCGGATGTCGTCGAAGGTGACGCCCTTGCCATGGGTGTTGCCGTCGGAGGTGACGCGAAGCCGCAGCTGGAAGCTCCGCCCGGCGAACGTGTCGAGAGGGACGCCGAGTTCCGTCCAGCCGGCCGAGGTCCCGGACACGCCCTTCGCCGGAACGGCGCTGCCGCCGACGGTACCGGGGAGCGCCGCCCACGTGGTGCCGCCGTCCGTGGAGGCCTCCACCGTCAGGAAGTCGAAGTCCTGCTCGATGTCGTACCAGACCCTGGCGTCCAGTCGGGCGGGCCCCGTCGATCCGGTGAGGTCGACCGTCCGCCCGAGGGTGTTGTCCATGAAGTCCCCGGTGCCGCTCCACCACTGGCTGGCGCCCTCGTACGGGTCGGTCAGCTCGGTCCGGGTCTGCGAGGGCGGCAGGTGCACCAGCAGCGCCTGCGGATCCTCGGTGTTGTAGCCCGAGACCCCCAGTACCGCGCGGGTCTTGCGGCCCGCGTCGGCCTCCGTGTACTCCAGCCAGCCGAGCTGGAGCTTGCTCCAGGGGTCGAGGTCGCCGGGCCATGCGCCGGTGGTGTTGCGGCCCTTGCCGAGGTACGAGCCCGAGGACATCAGCGACCAGAAGTTGACGCTGTTGTCCCCGTCCGAGCTGTACAGGTCCGGGAGCCCCAGGTCATGGCCGAACTCGTGGGCGAACAGGCCCGCCCCGCTGTTCTCGCCGCCGGTCAGGTAGTCGCCGGCCCAGATGCCGGAGTCGCCGATCGGGGTGCCGCCCGCCTTGTTTCCCTCGGGGCCCGCACTGCCGGCCTGGTTCCAGTACGCGAACCAGCGGTGCGCCCAGACGGCGTCCTTGCCCTGGGCGCCGCCGCCCCAGGTCTGGTCCTTGCCGGCGTGCACGACGACGAGGTGGTCGAGGTAGCCGTCCGGCTCGTCGAAGTTCCCGTCGTGGTCCGCGTCGTAGCGGTCCCACACGTCGTACTCGGCGAGCTGGGCCTTGATCTGCTCGGGCGTACGGCCCTTCGCGCGCTCGGCCCCGTACCAGGAGGCGGTGGCGTCCCGGATCAGGTCCCAGTTGGTGCGGCACTGGCCGGGCTCGGAGCAGTTGTCGGTGCCGTAACGGGCCTCGTTCCAGGGGAGCTTGACCCAGTCGGACACCGTGCCGTCCATGTCGTAGCGGCCGGAGGACTGGAGCCGGTAGTAGGCCCGCATGGACGCCGACTCGGGATCGGTGGAGAAGAACTGCCGCTCGTAGAAGGACCGGTCGAAGTCCTTGCGCCACAGCGTGTGGTTGTCGCTCGCGGCCGGCTTGCCGATGGTGTTGTGGCGGGGACCGGGGGTACCGCCGAAGCGGGGCTTGCCCTCGAACTCCGTGGTGTTGTCCACCTGGTCGCCGAACTCGGCGAGGATCACGAAGACCTTGTCCTTGCGCTCCTGGGCGAGTTCGACGTACCGCTTTCCGACCTTGGCCCGGCGCGGGAGCGTGCCGTCGGCCTCCGCCTTGAGGGCGGCGGCCGGGCCGCCGCCGGCCACGCTTTCGAGAGCCTGGCGGCGCAGGGCCTGGCGCTGGAGTTCCAGGGGCGCGGGCGGCGGTGCGGCGGCCTGCTCGGACGGCTGCTGTGCACCCGGAGGAGGGGGTGGGGGCGCGGTGGCGGCGAGCGCGGGGGTGGTGAGGAGGGCGAGGGATATCGCCGCTCCCACCACAGCGAGTCTGCGCAACGTGGCGTACCTTCCGGTGAGTTGGGACGGGGGAGTGGAGTGGAGCGCAGGTAATATTTCACATGTCACAGGTGATGGATAGGGTCTTCGCAGGGGAGGGGCCCGGGTGCATGCGGGGCGCGCCCGTTCGGGGGAAGAACCCGTGCGCGACTCATTGCGGCCAGTGAGCCGCCCGATAACTGACGGCGACAGCCCCGAGATCCGCCCCACCCTCAGGAGTCGCGATGAACGACCCAGCCGACCGGAGCATCCCGGACTTCGTCCCGAAGGCGGCCGAACCGGTGCGCGAGCATCTGGCGGCCTCCACCGACCTGGCCACCTTCCTGCGCGGAGCCGGCGCGCTGACACTGGACGAGCGCCGGCTCATCGCCGCCCAGGCGCTGGTCCTGCTGGAGCAGAACTACGTCCACCTGCCGCTCAAGTCCGCGATGCACGCCGTCAACCCGATCCAGCGGCTGAGGCTGCTGATCCACCGGCTGGAGCGGCAGACACCCCAGACCATGCCGCCGGAGTGGATGTTCCACTCCGAGATGTCGGAGGTCTTCCACTCCGTCAGGGACCTGCACACCAACTACCTGCTCCCGCTGCCCTTTGCCGGCAAGATCGCCTTCCTGCCCTTCCTCGTCGAGCGGTACACCGACCAGCAGGGCGCCCACTTCATGGTCACGCACGTGGCCGAGGGCTTCTCCGCCCCGGGATTCGGGCCGGGCACCGAGATCACCCACTGGAGCGGCATCCCCATCGCCGACGCCGTCGACCTGAACGCCGCCCGGTTCGCCGGCAGCAACCCCGAGGCCCGCCGCAGTCGCGGCGTGCAGTCGCTGACCCTGCGACCGCTGCGCATCCACCTCCCCCCGTTCGAGGAGTGGGTGACGGTGAGCTACCTCGACTCGGCCGGGACCAAGCGCGAGTTCCGCGAGAGCTGGAGGATCGTCGACAACCTGCCCGCCTTCGTCGACACCGGCTCGGTGAGCACCGTGGCGGCGGCCCAGGGGCTGGACCTCGAAGCCGACGAGATCAGCCGCGCCAAGGTGCTGCTGTTCGCCCCTCGGGTCGTCGCCCAGACGAGGGCGGTCGAGGCCGGCGAGCCCGCCCCGGAACTGCGCGCCGGGGAGATCGCCACCACGATGCCCAAGGTCTTCCGCGCCCGGGCGGTCGAGATCTCCGGCCGGACCTTCGGCCACTTGCGGATCTTCACCTTCAGCGTGGACGACCTCCAGGCCTATCTGGAGGAACTCCTGCGGCTGATCCGCAAGCTGCCGGACAGCGGCCTGATCCTCGACGTCCGGGACAACGGCGGCGGCCTGGTCCTGGCGGCCGAGCTGGCCCTGCAGCTCTTCACACCGGCCCACATCACCCCCGAGCCGGTGCAGTTCATCAACACGCCGCTGAACCTGCGCATCTGCAGGAAGCACCAGGACGACCCGCGGATCAACCTCGGTGCGTGGGTGCCGTCCATGGAGCAGGCCGTCGAGGTCGGGGCCGTGTACTCCGGTGCCTTCCCGCTCAGTCCCGAGGACGGAGCCAACTCGATCGGCCAGCAGTACTTCGGTCCGGTCGTGCTCGTCACCAACGCCCGCTGCTACTCCGCCACCGACATCTTCTCCGCCGGCTTCCAGGACCACGCGATCGGCCCGGTCCTGGGCACCGACCAGTGCACGGGCGCCGGTGGCGCCAACGTGTGGACCCACGAGCTCCTCGCCGACCTCCTGGACGGCGATCCGGATTCGCCGTACGTACCGCTGCCGAAGAACGCCGGCATGCGCGTCGCGATCCGCCGGACCCTGCGCGTACGCGCCAACTCCGGCACCCCCGTCGAGGACCTCGGCGTCACGCCCGACGAACTCCACCACATGACGCGCGCGGACCTGCGCGAGGACAACGTCGACCTGCTGGAGCGGGCAGGCCGGATCCTGCAGAGCCTGACGCCGCACGCCGTGTCCATCACGGACACCGACACCACCGACGGCGCCCTGCGCCTGAAGGTGAAGGCCACCAACATCGACCGGCTGGACGTCTACGTCGACCAGCGGCCCCGCGCCTCGGTCGACCTCGCCGACGGCCAGGCCGACGTCACCGTGCCCGACGCGGCCAACGCGCATTCCGCGCGAGTGGAAGGCTTCGCGAGCGGCCGCCTCGTCGCCAGCCGGACCGAGCAGCTCCGCTAGGACTGCGGCCCGCCCGCGGCCACCGCGACGCACGGTGGCCGCGGGCAGCCCCCTGACGGGCGGGTCGGCGCTCCCGGCCGTCCTACCGCGCCCGCGCGCAGGCCGACGGGCGCTTCTGCGACAGGTGCCAGGTCAGAGGGTCTCGCTCAGCGAGTCCGCCAAGCGCCGCCGCGCGGCCCGTGTCGCCGGCAGTACCGCCGCCGCCACCGCACCCAGCACCGCCGCGACGATCACCGTCAACAGCACCGGCAGCGACGGCAGGTGGGCGATCCCCGCGCCGATCCCGCTCGAAGCGCCTTGGGCGTCCACCAGCCGGCTGCCGGACAGCGCACCCACCGCCGTCCCCAACACCGCTGAGGCCAGCGTGGTCAGTCCCGCGGCCGTCACGATCATGGCGCCGATCTGCCGGGGCGTCAGCCCGATCGCCTTCAGCGCGAGCAGGTCCCGGCCCCGGTCGCGTACGCCCGTGCCGATCAGCGTCAGCAGTTCGGTCAGCCCGATCAGTGCGAGTACCGCGATCAGGGCGGCGATCACTGCCCGAGCCGGTTCCAGCCGGTCGGCAGGATTGGGCGTCTCCCGGATCTCCAGCGTTCCACCCGCCACCCCCGCGAGCGCGGCGCCCACCGCCCGCGGGTCCGCGCCCTCGCGCAGCACCAGGGCCTGGAAGTCCGGCCGCAGCCGCGGATCGCGCTCCCGCAGCGCGTCCATGGTCGTGGTGATCACGCGGCCGCCGGAGTCGGGTTCGACGGTGCGGCCGACGAGATGCAGGATCTGCGGCCGTCCCTCGACGGTCATCCGCACCCAGTCGCCCACGCGGACCCCGAGGAGATCCAGCAGCCCCTGACCGGCCACGGCCTCGTCCGGACCGCCGACCCCGCGCCCTTCCACCACCGCGGAGGGATACGGGTTGCGGGCCGTACCCAGTCCACGGAGCGTGATGGTGCCGGTCTGCCCTGGCACGAGCGCCGCCATCTCCGCCCCCGGATGGACCGCTGCGATGTCCGGGACCGCCCGGAGGGTCTTCTCCAGCTCCGCGTCCGAGGGCCCCGCGGGCTGCTCGGCCCGCACGGTCAGCGCCGCCGGCAGACCCATCTGCGCGGGCCGGCTGCGGAACTGGTCCAGCGTCGACCAGCTGACGAGCGCGACCGTGATGAGCACCAGCGGCAGGGCGAGCCGCACCACGGGCACCAGCGTCCGGCCGCGCCGGGGGAACGCGGCCCGCCAACCCAGGACCAGCGCGGGGGGCACCCGGACCCCCAGCGCCCGCCTGCCGAGTGCGGTCATCGGAGCAGCGGACGGCAGCGCCGCCCGGGCCACCGGCACCGGCGGCACCCGCCCGGCCCGCCAGGCCGAGAGCCCGGTGGCGGCCGCGATCAGCAGCACCGCGCCGCAGGGAACACCGGCCATGAGCGCGGTGTGGCCCGGCAGGTCCTGCCACACCGCCGCCGCTTCGCCGATCCGCCCGGGGATCCGGGCGCCCAGCAGGGCGATCGCCGCCGTGCCGAGGGCCACGCCGAGGAGGGCGAAGGCCAGGTGCTGCACGAGGAAGCCGCGGGTCACCTGGCCGGGGGTGAAGCCGACGGCCTTGAGGACGGCGATGTCGCGCAGCTGGCCGCGGACGCGGGCGCCGATCGCCCCGGATGCGGCGAGCGCCGCCGCGAGCAGCGCGCCGAGCCCGAAGACGGCGAACATCTGCCCGAGGAGACGGTCGTCGCCGCCTGCCTCGGCCCGCGCCTGCTGCCACTTGGTGACCTGGGCCACCCGGTCGGCGCCGAGGACGGTCACGGCCCGCTGGACCATGAAATCGCTGTCGTCCGGATCCTTCAGGCGCAGCCCCACGCTCTGCCCGGTGTCCGCGTGGGCGATCTCGTCGAGGGTGGCCGGGAGCACCCAGCCGATGCCGGGTGCGCCGCCCGGTTGGTAGCGGGGCTCGGCCGCCTCGGCGATCCCCTCCACCCGCAGTGCGTGCGCGGCGCCGTCCGGTCCGGTGACCCGGACCGTGTCACCCGGCTCCGCCCACAGCGCCCGTGCGACCGAGCTTTCCAGTACGACGCTTCCGGCCCGGGCGCCGCCGTCCGGCGGGGACAGCCAGCTGCCCGCGGTGAGGAGCGGCCGCCCCGTCTCCGGGGGCACCGCCGCGGTCGCGCGCAGCGCCACCCCGGCCCGCGCGCCGCGGGACTCGACGGTCGTCGCCGCCGTGCGGTACGGCCCGGAGAGGGCGGTGACCCCGTCCAGGCGGGACAGGGCATCCAGGTCGGCCCCGGCGCGGGTGTGCAGCCAGATGTGCGCGCCCTGGGACTGGTTGAAGATCCGCTGCCAGGGGTTCGCCGCGTAGCTGAACAGCGCGCCGGCGAGCAGGAGCGAGGCGATGATCCCGGCGCTGGCCAGTACGACGAAGAGGGCTTCGCCGCGGTGTGCGCGGAAGTCGGCGTGCGCCCAGCGCAGCGTGGCCCGCACGGTCACTCCTTCAGTTCGAGTACGCGGGACACGCCGCCGGCCCGCCCGCCGCGCCCGTCACCGAGCTGCGCGTCGTCGGCGATCCGCCCGTCGAAGAAGCTGATGACGCGGTCGGCGGCGCTGGCCATCCGGGCGTCATGGGTGACCATCATGATCGTCTGGCCGCGCTGGTGGAACCGGGAGAGCAGCCGCAGCACCTCCCGGGTGCCCTTGCTGTCGAGGCTCCCGGCCGGCTCGTCGGCCAGCAGCAGCGCGGGGTGGTTGACCAGGGCCCGGGCAAGCGCGACCCGCTGCTGCTCCCCGCCCGACAGCTCCCCGGGCATCGAGCGCTCACGGCCTTCGAGGCCGAGTTCGCAGAGCAGTTCGGCCCGGGATGCGCGGGCGGCCTTGGGGGAGGCGCCGGCGAGCAGGGCGGGCAGTTCGACGTTGTCGGCGACGGTGAGGTTGGAGACCAGGTTGAAGAACTGGAACACGACGCCGATGCTGCGGCGCCGGAGAACGGCCCAGCGGGCCTCGCGGTATGCGTCGACCCGTTCTCCGCCGATCCACAGCTTGCCGCTGTCGGGCCGCTGGAGGCCGCCGATCAGATGCAGCAGGGTGGACTTGCCGGCTCCCGAGGGCCCGGTGACCGCCACGAACTCGCCCGGCCGGACGGTCAGGTCCACACCGCGTACGGCGTGCACCGGCGTGCCCTCGCCGTGGTGCGTCTTGTTCAGACCCTCGGCGCGGACGATGGGCACGGCAGGAGCGGCGGTGGCGTCGTCGCTCATTCCAGCTCCTCCTGACAGCGTTCCAGCCAGTCGAGGTCGGCCTGCAGGTGCAGCATGGCGCCCTCGATCAGCAGTTGGGAGATCTTGTTGTCGCGGTCCTCGGCTGCGGCCAGCTTCGACAGGTCCCGCATGGTGTTGAGGTACTGCCGCCGCTGCTTGTTGATCAGCGCGACCGGGTCGGCGAGACCCGACTGCGGCGCGAGCGCGAGTTTCATGAAGAACTCGTCCCGTACCCGGGGCTCCTCGGCGGTGTCGTCGAACCAGGCCAGCACGGCCTCGCGCCCGGCGTCCGTCAGCCTGTACGTGCGCTTGTTGGGCCGGCCCGACTGTTCGACGTCCTCGCCTTCGATCAGACCGCTCTTCTCCAGCCGCCCGAGGGTGACGTAGATCTGGCCGACGTTGGGCTGAGGGTACGCGGCGCCCAGGAGCTTCTCAAGGTCCTGTTTCAGCTCGTAACCATGGGCAGGGCCACGGGTGAGGAGTGCCAGGAGCGGCAGCCGCACTCGCTCCCCCTCCTTCCCGATCCGTAGTCAACCGTTCACTCGGCAGCGGACCGGGTGGCGCCGCCATCCGTCTAGTCTGCCTGGGCGTCTAGTATCGCCCATGCCTAACGGGTATATATAGGCCGCGATGGTCGGCGGCGCAGCCGGATCGTGCACTGGGAGGAACCTATGCGGTGGATGCGTGCCGCGGGTAGAGCTCTCCTGGTCGCGGCGGTGGTGGTGGCGGGATACGCGGGCTTCGGCGTCCGCTCCGACGCGGGCGTGGCCTCCGGGGCGCGCGGTCCCCTGACGCTCGTGACGGCGGGGGACCTGACCGACTACCTCTCCCCGCTGCTCGACGAATGGAACGAAGGCCATCCCGGCGAGCGCGTCACGCTCGTCGAGCTGCCCGACTCGGCCGACGAGTCCCGGGCCCAGATGATCAGCGAGCTGCGATCGGGCAGGAACCGCTTCGACGTACTGAACATCGACGTCGCCTGGACCTCCGAGTTCGCCGCGGCCGGATGGATCTCCCCGCTGGAGCGCGACCGCTTCCCCCTGGACGCCTTCCTGCGGCCCGTGGTCGACACGGCGACCTTCGACGGCCGGCTGTACGCGGTCCCGTACGTCACCAACGCCGGACTGCTCTACTACCGCAAGGACATCCTGGACGCGGAGGGCGAGAAGCCGCCGCGCACCTGGGCCGAACTGGTCCGCCAGGCCCGCACGATCGGCCCGAAGCACGGCCTGGACGGCTATGCCGGGCAGTTCCTGCCCTACGAAGGGCTCACCGTCAACGTCACGGAGGCCGTCCACTCGGCGGGCGGTTCCATCCTGCGCGACGACGGCTCCCAGGTGGCGGTGGACTCCGACGCGGCCCGCGCCGGGCTGCGCTTCCTCGCGGACGGCGTGCGGGACGGCTGGATCTCCCGGGAGGCGCTCGGATACAAGGAGGAGGAGTCCCGGCAGGCGTTCCAGGACGGCCGGCTGCTCTTCCTGCGGAACTGGCCCTACGTGTACGCGGACGCGAGCGCGCAGGGTTCGAAGGTCGCCGGCAGGTTCGGCGCGGTACCGCTTCCCGGATCCGACGGGCCCGGCACCAGCGTGCTGGGCGGCTCCAACCTCGCGGTCAGCAGCCGCTCGCGCCATCCGGCGTCCGCGGCCGATCTGATCTCCTACCTCACCAGTGAACGGGTCCAGCGCCAGGTGCTCACCGAGGGCTCGCTGCCGCCCGTGCGCGCCGCCCTGTACGAGGACCCCGAGCTGATCCGTGCCTTTCCGTACCTGCCCACGCTCCGCCAGAGCGTGCTGTCGGCAGTTCCGCGCCCCAAGAGCCCGCGCTACGACCAGGTGAGCCTCGCCGTGCAAGCCGTGGCGCAGGACGTGATGGCGCTGCGCCAGACGCCCGAGCAGGCGGTGGCGCGGCTTGCGCGCGAGCTCGGGACCATCTCCCGCAGGGGCTGAGCCCACTCCGTCGCCTCCTCCAGGGCCTCTACTTACATGTTAAGTAGGGTCCCTGATGCGTGCACAGGGTCACTTCGGTACAAACCACCCCAGCTTTCGGCTGTTTCCAGACGCATCGTTGACACCTTCCTGTAGCTGCTACTTAACATGCATGCATAACAGCGCACCTGATCCAGGGCGCTCTCGCATTCAGCAGAAACAGGTCGACGCGAGATGCTCAGCACCCTTCCGGCCGACACCGGCCGCCCCTCCCGCAGCGCCACCGCACCGGACTCCTGGTGGCGGGACGCGGTGATCTACCAGGTCTACGTCCGCAGCTTCCTCGACAGCACGGGGGACGGCATCGGCGACCTGGCCGGCGTCCGGGCCGGGCTTCCCTACCTCAGGAAGCTCGGCGTCGACGGCATCTGGCTCAGCCCCTTCTACCCCTCCCCGCAGCACGACCACGGCTACGACGTGGCCGACTACTGCGGCGTCGACCCCGTCTACGGCGACCTCGCCGAGTTCGACCGCCTGGTGGCCGACGCCCACCGCCTCGGGCTCAAGCTGCTGCTCGACATCGTCCCCAACCACTGTTCGAGCGAGCACCCGTGGTTCCGCGAGGCGCTCGCAGCGGAGCCGGGCAGCGCACCCCGCTCCCGATTCCACTTCGAACCCGGCCGCGGCCCCGGCGGGAGCGAGCCGCCCAACAACTGGCGCGCCATGTTCGGCGGGCCCGCCTGGAGCCGGACCACCGGGGCCGACGGCGCGCCCGGAGAGTGGTACCTGCACCTCTTCACGCCCGAGCAGCCCGACCTGAACTGGCGCAACCCCGCCGTGGGCGACGAGTTCGAGCGGGTGCTGCGCTTCTGGCTGGACCGCGGCGTCGACGGCTTCCGCATCGACGTGGCCGCCGGACTGTTCAAGCACCCCGAGCTGCCCGACTCGGACGACCCCGGAGCCGACGAGCGCGCCCGCGACTCCGTCAACCAGCTGGCCTGGAACCAGCCCGAGGTCCACGGGGTGTGGCGCCGCTGGCGCTCGGTGTGCGACGAGTACGCCGCCCGGGACGGTCACGAGCGGCTGCTCGTCGGCGAGGTGTCCGTGCCGACCGCACGCGAACACGCCGCATACGTCCGCCCCGACGAACTGCACCAGGCCTTCTTCTTCGACCTGCTCAGCGCCCCCTGGGACGCCGGCGCCTTCCGCGCGACGATCACCGAGGCGATACGCGACATCGCCGGCACCGGATCGACCGTCACCTGGGTGCTCAACAACCACGACCAGGTCCGCACCGTCACCCGCTACGCGGGCGAGCCCGGGGTGGAGGGCAGCGGACTGGGCGCCGCCCGCGCCCGGGCCGCCGCCCTGCTGATGCTGGCGCTGCCCGGCGCGGCCTACGTCTACCAGGGCGAGGAGCTCGGCCTCCCCGAGGTGCTCGACCTGCCCGACGAGGTCCTCACCGACCCGATCTTCCACCGCACCGGCAGCCGCAAGCGCATCCGGGACGGCTGCCGCGTGCCGCTGCCCTGGTCGGGACACGCCTCCCCGTTCGGCTTCAGCCAGGGCGCGGCCGGGGCCAAGCCCTGGCTGCCGCAGCCCGAGTGGTTCGCCGAGCACGCAACCGACCGCGCCCTGGCCGATACCCGTTCCTTCTGGCACCTCTACCGCGAGGGCCTCCAGCTGCGGCACAGCCTGCCCCAGCTCGGCGACGGCACCCTGCGCTGGCTGGAGTCGCCCCCGCAGGTGCTGGCCATGGTCCGCGGCGACGGCCTGGTCTGCGCGGTCAACTTCGGAACGGAACCGGTGCCCGCCCCGGTCGCCGGCACGCCCCTGCTCGCCAGCGGACCCTGCCCCGACGGTGTGCTCCCCGCGGCCACCGCCGCCTGGTGGACGGCAGAGTGCCCGACCTCGTGAACCAGCGGCCCGAGTGACGCCGCGCCCCGCCCCGCAGTCCCCGTACCCCCTCGAAAAGGACCCCACCATGCGACGACCCGGCAAGACCACCCGACGGACCGCGCTCACCGCATCGGCCGCCGCCCTCACCCTCGCCGCCTGCGCCACCGCCTGCGGCGGCACCACCGGCCCCGCGAGCAGCGGCGAACTCAGCGGCCAGACCGTGACGGTGGCCGGCGTATGGACCGGCAGCGAGCAGAAGAACTTCAAGAAGGTCCTGGACGCCTTCACCGAGAAGACCGGCGCCAAGACGGTCTTCGTCCCCTCCGGCGACAACGTCTCCACCTTCGTCGGGAGCAAGATCGAGGGCGGGAACGCGCCGGACGTGGTGATGATCCCCCAGGCGGGCGTGCTCCAGCAGTTCGCCAAGGCGGGCTGGCTCCAGCCGCTGTCCGACCAGGCCGCCAAGACGGCCGACTCCACCCTCGCCCCGGTCTGGAAGAACTACGGCACCGTCGACGGCACCTACTACGGCCTCTACTTCAAGGCCGCCCACAAGTCCACCGTCTGGTACGCCCCCCAGGCCTTCACCCAGGCCGGCGTCAGCGAGCCCAAGACCTACGCCGACCTGCTCAAGGCCGGCCGCACCCTCGCCGACTCCGGCCGTCCCGCCTTCGCCGTGGCCGGCGAGGACGGCTGGACCCTCACCGACTGGTTCGAGAACATCTACCTCTCCCAGGCCGGGCCGGAGAAGTACGACCAGCTCGCCCAGCACAAGCTGAAGTGGACCGACGACAGCGTCGTCAAGGCGCTGACCACCCTCGGTGAACTCTTCAAGGACAAGCAGCTCGTCGCCGGCGGCGCCCAGGCGGCGCTCGGCACCGACTTCCCTTCCTCGGTCGAGCAGGTCTTCGGCCCCGAGGCCAAAGCGGGCATGGTCTACGAGGGGGACTTCGTCGGGGGCGTCGCCAAGGACCAGTTCGGGAGGAAGCCCGGCGTGGACGCCAAGTTCTTCCCGTTCCCCGCGGTCGACGGCGGCAAGGCGCCGGTCGTCAGCGGCGGTGACGCGGCCGTCGTCCTCAAGGACGGCAAGAACGGCAAGGCCGGCATGAAGCTGCTCGAATTCCTGGCCGGCTCCGAGGCGGCCGAGGTCTGGGCCGGCGCGGGCGGCTTCCTGTCCCCGAACTCCAAGGTCGACCCGCTCGCGTACGGCGACGAGACCACCCGCAGCACCGCCGAGTCGCTGATCGCCGCGGGCGACTCGGTCCGCTTCGACATGTCGGACCAGGCCCCGGCCGCGTTCGGCGGCACCAAGGGCGCGGGCGAGTGGAAGCTCCTCCAGGACTTCCTGCGCGACCCCTCGGACCCGCAGGGCACGGCCGCGAAGCTCGAAGCCGAGGCCGCCAAGGCCTACGGGAACTGAGGCGCCGCCATGGCTGACACCCTGACCACCGGCGCCGCGGAGAACCCGCGGCGCCGGGCCCAACGCAGGAAGCGCCGCCTCGCGGTCGTCTTCGTCCTGCCGGCCCTGCTCCTGCTCGGCGCACTGGTCGTCTACCCCGTCGTCTTCTCCTTCGGCCGCAGCCTCTTCGACGCCAGCGGCGACCGCTTCGTCGGAGCCGGGAACTACGCGGCGATCCTCCACGACCCGGCCACCCTCAAGGCCATCCGCAACAGCACGATATGGGTCGTCGTCGCCCCGGTGCTGCTGACCGGCCTCGGGCTGATGCTCGCCGTGCTCACCGAGAAGGTGCGCTGGGCAACCGCGTTCAAGCTGGTGCTCTTCCTGCCGATGGCCGTGTCCTTCCTCGCCGCGGGCATCGTCTTCCGGCTCGCCTACGAACAGGACCCGGGCCGGGGCGTACTCAACGCCGTCGTCGTCGGCGTCCACGACACCTTCGAGGACACCGCCGCCTATCCGACGGCCCGCGCCCGCGAGGGCCAGGGGCTGACGGGGGCGGCGGGCGGCCCGTACAGCACCGGGGAGGGGGTACGCCCGGGCCGGTCGGTCAGCCTCGGCCTGGTCGGGGTGGCACCCGACGCGATGCCCGCCGGCGCGCAGCCCGCGGCCGCCGCGGCACCGGGCCCGCACGAGATCGGGGGCGTGGTCTACCTCGACTTCGCCCCCGGCGGCGCCGGCACGCCGGGCAGGATCGACCCGGGCGAGAAGGGCCTGCCCGGTATGACGGTCGAGGCCGTACGGGACGGCCGGGTGGCCGCGACCGCCACCGCCGCCGCCGACGGCTCGTTCCGCTTCACCGGGCTGGCCGACGGCGAGTACACCGTCCGGCTGCCCGCGGCCAACTTCGCCACCCCGTACCAGGGGGTGAACTGGCTCGGCCCGGCGCTGGTCACACCGGCCATCATCGGCGCCTACCTCTGGGTCTGGACGGGCTTCGCCATGGTCCTGATCGGCGCCGGACTGGCGGCCATTCCGCGCGACGCGCTGGAGGCCGCGCGGATGGACGGAGCCACCGAAGGCCAGATCTTCCGCAAGATCACCGTCCCGCTGCTCGCACCGGTGCTCACCGTCGTCTTCGTCACGCTGGTGATCAACGTGATGAAGGTCTTCGACCTCGTCTACATCATCGCGCCCGGACCGGTCCAGGAAGAGGCGAACGTACTGGCCACCCGCATGTGGCTGGTCTCCTTCGGCGGCGGCAACGACCAGGGGCTCGGCAGCGCGCTCAGCGTGGTGCTCCTCCTGCTGGTCGTCCCGGCGATGGTCTTCAACATCCGGCGTTACCGAAGGAGCGGAGCATGAGCAGCCACGGCACCATCGAGCGCCGAACGCCCCGGAAGACGACGGCCGCCCGGCCCGCGCCCGCCCCCGCACGTACCGCGCCCGGACCGCACCGCAGGAGCCGGCTGTCGGGCCTGCTGGGCAGCTCGGTCGTCCAGGGCCTGCTGATCCTGGTCGCCCTGGTATGGATCACCCCCCTGGCGGGCCTGCTCCTGTCCTCGATGCGCTCAGAGCGGGACAACGCCTCCGAGGGTTGGTGGACCGCCCTCACCGACCCGTCCCAGTTGTCCCTGGACAACTACGGCGCCCTGCTGAAGGACTCCGGCCTCGCGGCGGCCTTCGGCAACACCGTCCTCATCTCGGTGCCCACCACCGCCCTGGTGGTCGCCATCGCGGCACTCGCCGGATACGCCTTCGCCTGGCTGGACTTCCCCGGGCGGGACGCCATCTTCCTGGTGGTCGTGGGCCTGCTGGTCGTCCCCGTGCAGATCGGGCTGCTGCCCGTGGCCAAACTCTTCGGCGCAGTGGGCCTGTTCGGCACGATCGCCGGCGTCGTGCTCTTCCACGTCGCCTACGGGCTGCCGTTCGCGATCTTCCTGCTGCGCAACTACTTCGCCGAGATACCGCGCGAAATGCTGGAAGCCGCCCGGATGGACGGCGGCAGCGAGTGGCGGATCTTCTCCAGGCTCGTGCTGCCGCTCGGCCGCCCGGCCATCGCCAGCCTGGCCATCTTCCAGTTCCTCTGGGTCTGGAACGACATGCTCGTGGCCCTGCTCTTCGCGGACAGCGAGTCCCAGCCCCTCACGGTCGCGCTGCAGTCCCAGATGCGGCAGTTCGGAAGCAACATAGGCGTCCTCGCGCCGGGTGCCTTCCTGTCCCTGGTGGTCCCGCTGGTCGTGTTCTTCGCCTTCCAACGGCACTTCGTCCAAGGCGTCATGGCGGGCTCGGTGAAATAGCGGATCCGGCTCGGCCGGGTGGGTGGATCGGAGGGCCGGGGAGGTAGGGGGGCCGGCGGGGCGGGTAGGGCGGCGGCCGTGACTGCATTCAAGCTGACCAGCCCCGCCTTCGCCGACCACGCGGAGATCCCCCGCCGGTACACCGGCGAGGGGGAGGACATCTCACCGCCGCTGACCTGGACGGCCGCGCCCGAGGGCACCGCGGAGCTGCTCCTCCTGTGCGAGGACCCGGACGCGCCGAGAGGCACCTTCCTGCACTGGCTGGTCACGGGCATCGATCCGTGGACCGGCGGAGTGGAGGAGGGCCGGGAACCGCACGGCGGGCGGTCCTGGCCCAACGGGTTCGGGGCGGTGGGATGGGGCGGCCCGATGCCGCCGCCCGGACACGGACCGCACCGCTACTTCTTCCGGCTGTACGCGCTGGGGCAGCCGGTCCGGCTGCTCGACCGGCCCGGCGTGGAGGCGGTGCACAGCGCCGTACAGGGCACTGAACTCGCGAGCAGCACCCTCGTCGGCACGTACCAGCGGCTCTGAATCCGTCCCGGCCTCAGTGGCCGCCGCCGAAGCCCCACGCTTCGATGTCGCGGTAGTGGATCGGTCCCGGGCCGCGGCCGATGTTGCTGGCGCACAGGTGCAGGCGTTCGGCATGCCACCCGCCGCCGCTGAACGCGGCGAGTTCACGGGCGGCCTTCACGACGCTGGACGGGTCGTCGCGCCGGGACCGGGCCAGCGTCAGATGGGGGCGCAGGGGCCGGTCCTCGAAGGGGACACCGCACTCCTTGACCACGCGGCGGACCTCGGCGGTGAGCTCGTGCAGCCCGTCGAGGTCTCCCCCGATCCCGCTCCACAGCACCCGCTCGTCGAAGTGCCCGCCGCCGCGCAGTGCCAGTCGCAGGGGCCGACGCCGTGCCGCGAGCTCCGCGAGCGGCGGCTGCAGGAGGGGAACGGTGGCCACCGGGAGCTCGCCGAGGAAGGCCAGGGTGATGTGCCAGTCCTCTATGCGGTTCCACCGCATCCGCGGGTACGCCTCGTAGGAGGGCCGCAGCCGGCGCTCCAGCTCTTCCTTCGCCTCGTCGGGCGGGGCGAGCGCTATGAACACCCGGACGGTCGAGGGCTGGATCTGTTCGTTCACGAAAGACTTCGTACACCATCGGCTGCCCGGACGGTTGGCGGACCCTCCCCGCACAGAAGGATCAGGATCGGAGAAGCGCCGGCCACCGCGCGGGAACTACCGTGAGTGCCATGGACCTCACCATTCACACGACCTCGCTCCCGCACGACGATCCGGACGCCTCCCTGGCCTTCTACCGCGACGTCCTCGGCTTCGAGGTCCGCAGCGACGTCGGTCAGGGCAGGATGCGCTGGATCACGGTCGGCCCCGCCGACCAGCCCGGCACGTCCATCCTCCTGGCACCGCCGGCCGCGGACCCCGGGATCACGGAGGAGGAGCGCCGCACCATCGTCGAGATGATGGCCAAGGGCACCTACGGCTGGATCCTGCTGGCCACCCGGGACCTCGACGGCACCTTCGCGAAGGTGCAGGCCGGCGACGCCGAGGTCGTCCAGGAGCCCACCGAGCAGCCGTACGGCGTGCGCGACTGCGCCTTCCGCGATCCCGCGGGCAACCTGATCCGCATCCAAGAGCTCCGCTGAGCCGGCCGTTCGGCACCTCGATGAAAGCGGCACCTCGCTGAAAGGAGCTCTCCCATGTGCCGTCCCGCGTGGGCGCGTGCACTCACCGCTGCGCAGCGCCTGAGCGAATTCGCGCGGCTGCGCCGCGTGCGCGACCGGATCGACCGGGAGTACGCGCGGCCGCTCGACGTCGAGGCGCTGGCCCGCGACGCGGACATGGCCGCCGGGCACCTCAGCCGCCGGTTCCGGCTCGCCTACGGCATGTCGCCGTACGCCTACCTGGTGGCACGCCGCATGCAGCACGCCACGGCGCTGCTGCGGCGCGGCGACCTCGGCGTCACCGAGGTCTGCTTCGCGGTCGGCTGCCCGTCGCAGGGCATCTTCGCCACCCGCTTCACGGAGCTGGTCGGCACGCCGCCGACGAGGAGCGTATCGGCGCGCTCGTCATGAACGCCGGTGGGCTGAGCCGGGTGCGCGGGCACTCGGGCTGCCCCGGGGCTTCGCCGGTCCTCCTCACGGCGCCAGGAACGCGGTGAGTGCCGCCGCGACCTCCTCCGGGTCCTCCAGCTGCGGATAGTGCCCGACAGCCGGCGGTCCCGCGAGCTCGACGACCCGGGCCTGCGGCATGCGCGCCCGGATCCGGGGCAGCACATGGGCCCCGCTGATCGGGTCCGCCGGCCCCCACACGAACAGCACGGGCCCGGGGAAGCCCTCCAGGGCCGAGCTCCAGCGCACGGCGTGCCGGCGGCGCTCGTCGACGTACCGCAGCAGGCGCGGGGCGAGGCGGTGCCCGCCGGCGCGGGACGCGGCCGCCCACAGGTCGCGCATGTCCTCGTCGTGGACCGGCCGCCCCAGTACGGCGCGCAGGGTCGCGGCGAACCGCCGCTCCGTGGTGAGCGGCGCGAGCAGCGGGCCCAGGGGGCCGTGCAGCAGGCGCTGGATCGGCACGGGGCGGTGCAGATCGGGGTACAGGCCGCCGTTGAGCCAGGCCATGCGCGTGATCCGGGCCGGGTCGCGGGCCAGCAGCTCCTGGCCGACGCTCACCCCGTAGTCGTGGGCGACCAGGGCGGTGCTGCCGGTCCCGTGCCGGTGCCAGACCTCCTCGACCAGCCCGGCCTGGTCGAGCACCGAGTAGCGGTGGCGCCGGGGCTTGTCGCTCTCGCCGAAGCCGAGCAGGTCCAGGGTGGTGACGCGGAGCCCGGCCGCGGCGAGCGCCGGGACGACGGCGGCCCAGTCGTGGGAGGAGCTCGGGAAGCCGTGGAGGAGGGTGACGGGCGCGCCGTGCGCGGGCCCGTCCTGGCGTACGAAGACCGAGTGACCGCCGATCCGCAGGGTACTGCCGCCCTCGGTCCACCGGCGCAGGGGCGGCAGGACGCGTCCGACGGTCATGCCGAAGCCTCCTCGGCGTGCAGGTGGCCCAGCCCGTACAGCAGCGTCCGCAAACCGAACTCGAACTCGGCATCGGAGTCGAGCGAGTTGAGCAGTTCGGCGTGGCGGTGGACCACCGGGTGGGTGAGAGGGGAGAGGGCCGCGAACAGTTCGGCCATCGCGGCGCGCTGTGCGGCGGTACGGGCCGCGCCGCCGGAGTCGAGTACGGCGGCGCCGATGACGAAGTGGGTGACCGTGAGGTAGACGTGGACGGCCGACGGCGGGGCCCACCCGTGGGCGAGGAGCTGCGCGAGGGCGTGCTCACGGGCCCGCAGGGCGTTGGGACCCAGCAGCTGACCGGTCGTCAGCAGCGGGACGACCGCCGGGTGTGCCGCGAGGACCCGGCGGAACTCCCTGGCCCCCCGCTTCAGGCCGGCCCGCCAGTCCCCGTCGAGCGAGGGCAGCCGGATCTCGCCGAGCATGTGGTCGACCGTCTCGATCAGCAGCTCCTCCCGGCTCGCAACGTGCCGGTAGAGGGAGGTGTGGCGGACCTGGAGGTGGTCGCCGAGCCGGCGCATCGTGAGCGCCTCCAGGCCTTCGCGGTCGGTCAGTTCCAGCGCACCCGCGGTGATCCGGTCGAGCGTCAGCCCGCCCTGGCGGGGCCTGCGCCGGCCGCGCTCGGCGTACCGGGCCTGCCACCAGGCGGGGGATCCGGGCTCGTGGGGGCCGGGCCCGGCTTCGAGGGGGAGTGTCATGGACGGCTGCGCCTACTCGACGAGGTCGGGTTCGGTACGGACGATCTCGTCCCAGAGGGGCTGGAAGGAGAACCAGCCCGCGAGCGGGAACCCGGTCTGGTCCCGGGTGTGCCGGGCGGCCTCGGGCTCGATCAGGTGCGGCGTTCCCGCAGCCTCCGCCAGCAGCTGGGCCTGGGCGCTGCGCTCCATGGAGATGAACCACCAGGCCGCCTCGTCGACGGATTCGCCGACGGTGAAGATGCCGTGGTTCTGGTGGATGACGGCCTTGTGCGGCCCCAGCCCCGCGGCGAGCTGCCGTCCGGCCTCCTCGTCGACCACCACCGCGCCGGCGCCGTCCCGGTGGACGGTGTGCTGCTCGTACAGGGCGCAGGCGTCCTGGGTGATCGGGGCCAGCAGGCGTCCCAGACTGGAGAAGGCCTTGCCGTGGACGGCGTGGGCGTGACAGGCGGCGACCACGTCGGGGCGGGCGGCGTGGATCGCGGAATGGATCACGAATCCGGCCCGGTTGACCGGGCGCCTGCCGTGGCGGACCTGTCCCTCGTGGTCGACGAGGATCAGGTCGGAGACCCGGATGTGGCGGAACGACATGCCGAACGGGTTGACCCAGAACATGTCGGGGTGCTCGGGGTCCCGCACGGTGATGTGCCCCGCGACCCCTTCGGAGAAGCCGAGCCGGCCGAAGATGCGGCAGGCGCCGGCGAGCCGCTGCTTGCGGTGCTCCCGCTCCTGCGCGGGATCGCTGAAGACGGGCGGCAGGGGCACTTCGAGGCCCTCCTGCCGCGGCACGAACGCACTGCCGCGCAGCCCGTCCCCGCCGCCGTTCCCTGGAACGGCCTCCGGACCGGCTCCTGCCGCGGGGCCGGTCCTGGTGTCCGGCTCCTGGTGTCCTTGAGTGCTCGTCGTCTGCTCCACGCCGCGCCTCATTTCTTATGCGTCCGATGGACGCACATCATGAGTCCATCGGACGCATCACACAAGACCCGCGGCTGACGGCAAGGGCCGGTCCGGCCGGGCGATCGGCACGCCGCCGTGAACGGTCCGAGGGCGGGGCCGCGGAGACCGAGGGGTCACTTCTCGGCTTCGGGGGCCGTGCCGGGGGAGTAGAGGAAGGAGAAGCGCTCCATCACGTTCCGGCGCTGGGTGTTGTGGAAGGCGGCGATCCGCCACGCACCGTCGCCGTCGCGGACCAGGGTGTACGTCTGAACCTTCGAAAGCTCCTCGGCCGCAGGCTTGCCGCCGGTGTAGTCGTCGCCGCGGCCCGTGAGCAGGACGACGTCCTTGCCGAGGAAGCGCATGTCGAGGTAGGTGGCCGCGAGCTTGCTGCCCTTCAGGAAGTCCTTGAACAGCGCCCGGTGGCCTTCGGTGATGTCGTCGCGGCCCTCGTAGTGGCTGCCCATGTACGTGGTGTACGTGGCGTTCTCGGTGAACAGGCGGCCGTACGCGTCCGCATCACCCCGTCCCCAGGCGGCAGTGAGGGCATCGAGGACGCCACAGACGGCCTCGCCGTCCGGGCGGCCGGCGCCCGCGGGGATGACGTCGGTGCAGGCTTGGGCACCGGTGCGCCGGACGTCGGAGGTGGCGTCGAGGTAGAGGTATGCGCTGCCGGCGCCGAGGGCGAGGACGGCGACGGTGATGAGGGCGGTGCGTTTGAAGGCCTTGACGTTCACGGCTGAATACCTCTCGATCGGTCCGGGCGGCGGCAGGGCAAGGGAGGCCCCACGTGGCTACACTGGTGCAGTAACTGCACGCATGCATTATCTGCACGTATGCAGATAAGAGGCAAGGGGATGATGTGGCGACCGAGGAGCGGGATGACCGGCGGGCGGTCTTTCGGGACTACGTCGATGCCGTGGGGCTGCACGGCATGGCGGGCGCAGAGGCGGCGGGCCTCCATGCGTCCGAGTGGTACGCACTCAGCCGCATCACCCTGGCGGGCGGGCTCACTTCGGGGGAGCTGGCATCCGCCACGGGACTCACCACAGGTGCGACGACACGTTTGATCGACCGGCTGGAGCGCGCGGGTCATGTCCGCCGCACGGCAGACCCCGCCGATCGGCGAAAGGTCGTCGTCGAAGCCGTCCCCGATGCACTGGCGCAGGTCGAGGCGGTGGTGGCGCCCGCGCGGCGCCGGATCGCCGAGGTCCTCGCCGGCTACACGCCGGAGCAGCAGGTGGTGCTCTTCGACTACTTCACCCGGGCGGCTCCGGCGTTCCGGGCCGCGACGGAGGAGATCCGGGCGGTGAGGCAGCAGCGCAAGGACAGCTGAGGCCCTGACTCCCGGTTCCGCCGGTGACGCACACCGGCCCCGGTGGCGGTCGGCGGGCACACGCAGGCACCGCCCGACGCGAGTGCGTCGGGCGGTGGGTCACCGGGGTGGTGGGACGAGGCGCGGAACGGGGGCCGGGCTACCGGTCCGCTCACCGACTCAGTCGTCGTCGGGCGCCGGGAGGAACCGCACGGAGATCGTCCTCTCGATCGTCTTCTTGATCACCTTGCCGTGGCGGTTCTTGGTAGTCTTGGTGACCGTCGTGGTCTTGGTGACCTTGACCCGGCCGTCGGAGAGGGTGCGTTTGACGGTCGTCGTCTCGATCTTGACCGTGGTCGTGGTGCCGGTGTGGGCCTGGTGGCCGGGCGCCGTCTGTACGGCTGCGGTCGGTGCCGCCGCCGGTGCGGCGAAGGCGCTGGAGGGCAGCAGCGCGCCGCCTGCGGCGAGGACCCCGGAGACACCGAGGAGGGCGAGACGCTGGGCGAAGGACGTGCGGATCATGGTGGACTCCTTGTAGTCGAGATGGCCGGGGGCCGAGGACCGGCCCTGTCCGGAGGCCCTGCCGGGCCCGTGTTTCCATTGGGCCCCAGAGGCCGGGGGCTGGTCATGTCCCTGGAAGTCGGGACTTGACGCGGAGCACCCGACGCAGTAGCGAGCGGCGCGGGGCCGCTCACGGCTGCCCGGGCGGCGCGTCGGGCACGAATCGGCGCTCCTCGGTACGGCGCGCGCAGCGCAGTACGGTGGTCGGCGCCCCGGACTGGCGGCGGTCACCCGGGCTGCCCGGAAGCCCCGGCGAGCGGCACCACGGGGTTGCCGCGCTCGATCGGGCAAGCCTTTGACACGACATCGCTTTTTTCAGCTCAGACATTCATGAAGAATGCCCCAGAGTGTCGTCACACACAGGCGCCGGAGAGGCTGGGGCCTCTCCGGCGTCTGCTGTAAATGTGTCAATGGTGGGGGTGCGAGGGGCCGCCTTTCTGCAGCTGGAGTGCTGTCGCCCGTCACTTGCCGAGCTTGGCCTTCAGGTTCTGCTTGACCTGGTCCTTGATGACCTGGGCCTCGGTCTTGCTCACGATGCCGCCGGTGCCCGTGCCGTCGCCGCCCACGGAGGTGGCGTCGCCCTGGTTGATGGCGTCGGCGCTGGCGTTGCCGCCCGTGGCGGCACCGGTCTTGATGTCGCATGCGCCCTTGCATTCGGTGACACCGGAGTTGGCATTGCCGCCCGTGGCCTCGCCGCCGACCGTGGTGTTCTCGGCGTTGGAGTCGCCGCCGGTGCCGATGCCGTCGGCGCTGTCCGCGGGGAGCAGGGAAACGGCCTGCTGCGGGGCGGCGACCGGGGCGGCCATCGCCGTCGCCGGCAGTGCGATACCGCCGCCCAGCAGTGCCACGGAAGCTCCGGCCAGGACGATACGACGGGTCGAGAAACGCTGGAACATGGGAATTCTCCATTCGGTGTAAGAAGAGGTTGTGGATGCCGTCCCGGAATGGGTCGGCGGCAATTTTCCGTCCTCGTTTCTCCGGTGCTTTCTCCGGTGAGGGCGTACTTCAAATAAACCCTGTGGGCGGATGTGCGTCACGCCCCTCGAATACGTGGCTTGACGCCGAGGGCCGACCTTGATAAAGGCCGCTGGACAGGCTGAGCGAGCCGTTGCCCTGTCAGGCGAAGGGGCCTTCGCTGGTGAAACGGCGCAGGTGGCGGGCGAACGTCTCGGCTTCGCCCGGCGGCCACGAGGACAGGCTCGCCATGATGTGGGCGGCAAGCCGTGTGCGCAGTTCTGCCACTGCGAGTTCGCCCTGCTCGGTGAGGACGAGCAACTGCGCGCGCCGGTCGGTGGGGTCCGTTTCGCGACGGACGAGGCCTGCGGCCTCCAGTCGGGAGGCTCGGCGGGTGACGCCGGAGCGGTCGAGTCCGGCGTCGGAGGCCAGGTCGGCTGCGCTGCGCGGTCCGGTCCGGGCAAGTGCGCTGAGTACCGGGTACGTCAGCGCGTCCACCGCCTCACCCATGCCCTCGGTGAGTTCCCGGTGCAGCTGTGCGCGAGTGGTGCGCCGCAGCAGGACGCCCAGCGCGTCGGCGATCTCGTGTCCGACTTCGTTCTCCATCCCCGAAGACTAGCGTGCGCTGCGCACGCATCTCTGTTACGGTCACAGCAAAGCGTGCGCAGCGCACGCATTCTCGTGCCGAGGGCCCTCTCCCTCGCCCTGCCCTCGCCCTGCCCCTCGAAGGGAAGTCGCATGACCCGCACCGGGATCAAGCCCGCCCTCACCGATCTGATCTTCAGCAGCGAGCTCTCCGTCGAGGAGGCCGTCGACCGCCACTTCGCGCCGGAGTACCGGCAGCGCACCGACGGGCGGTGGGACGACCGCGCCGGGTTCGTCGAACACATCACCCATGTGCGCGGCGTCGTCTCCGGCGGCCGTGTGGAGGTCCACGACGAGCTGTACGACGGCAGCAAGTACGCCGACCGGCACACCGTCCACCTCACCAAGACGGACGGCTCGACCGTGTCCATGGAGGTCTACGTGTTCGCCGAGCTCGGAACCGACGGCCGATTCAGCCGCATCGAGGAGACCACCCTGCTGCTCCAGGGCTCCGACGCCGATCGCCATATCGGCAGCGCCCGCTAGCCGGCCCTGCACGCCGTACGGTGCGGTCGGCAGACCTATAGGCGGCCTAGCCTCGCCTCGTGAGCGACCACCACGAACACGAAACGGTCAAGGCCGTCCCGGACGGCTACACCACCGTCACGCCCTGGATCATCGGAAACGACACCGCAGCGCTCATCGACTACCTGGAGCGGGCTTTTGGCGCCGAGGACCTGGGGCGGTTCGCAAGGGCCGCACCGCCGCCCATTCCGCGTCCGTCATGTCCGACGGATACCGGCGCTGCCGGCCGGGATGAGCGACTACGTTTTCCTCGGCACGGCTACCGCAGCAGCTCTGGCCATCTGGCTCCGCACATGATCGCCCGGACAAGTCCTCGTACTGCAACGGTGTTTGCCGTGACGGTTGGGCAGGTCGGTCGTTGGTCAGTTCATGGGCGGGGAACTTGCTGATGCCCGGTCGTGGGCCGGTGAACTGAAGTCCTTGCATGAGCGGTTCGTGCACCGTTTCGCCAGGTCGGAGCCGCGGGAGTCGGCTCTTGCCTATATGCGGGGGCTGATAGCTCCGCTGGAGCGGAAGAATGGCTGGACGTTGGCCGAGGAGGCCGGGCATGCGGGTCCGGACCGGATCCACCGGCTGCTGAACCGGATCGACTGGAACGCGGACGAGGTCCTGGACGACGTGCGGGACTACGTCATCGAGCACCTCGGCGATCCGGAAGCGGTGCTGATCGTGGACGACACCGGGTTCCTGAAGAAGGGTGTCCGCTCGGCCGGGGTCCAGCGGCAGTACTCCGGAACCGCCGGCCGGACTGAGAACTCCCAGATCGGGGTGTTCCTCGCCTATGCCGGTGGCGGGGGCCGCACGCTGATCGACCGCCGCCTGTATCTGCCTACGTCGTGGACGGACGACCGGGAACGCTGCCGGGCCGCCGGCATCGACGACACGGTCGCCTTCGAGACGAAAGTGGTGATGGCCAAGGCCATGGTCCGCCGGGCGGTCGCGGACCGGATCCCGTTCCGGTGGGTGACTGCGGATGCCGCCTACGGCTTCTCCAAGGGCTGGCGTTCCGAGCTGGAGCGGGCGGATGTCTTCCACGTCATGGCCACCACCCGGCATGACACCGTCGTCACCCGCTGGGCCATCGACCACCCCGTCCACGACCTGTTTCCCGGGCTGCCCCGGCAGAAGTGGAAGCGCCGTTCCTGCGGCGACGGCGCCCACGGCCCGAGGGTCTATGACTGGGCCCGGGTCGAGGTCCGTCCCTGGCACCGCGAGGACCGTCGTCACTGGGTGATCGCCCGCCGAAGTGTCCGCCGGCCCGAGGAGATCTCCTACTACATCGCCTACTGCCCGGACGGGACCACACTCGACGAGCTGATCCGTATCGCGGGAAGCCGGTGGGCAGTGGAGGAATGCTTCCAGACCGCAAAGCAGGAGTGCGGCCTGGACGACTACCAGGTCCGCCGCTACGACGGCTGGCACCGCCACATGACCCTGGCCATGGCCGCACACGCCTGCCTGACCGTCCTGCGGGCCCGCGAGCTCGACACCGGGAAAGCAGAAACGGATCCTCCCAGCTCATACCCCTGACCCTCCCCGAACTCCGACGCCTGATCAGCCGACTCACCCGGCCCCGCCCGAGCATCGACCACGTCCTGCACTGGTCACTCTGGCGCCGCAGACGCCAGCTCCAGGCCCGCACCAGCCACTACAAACGACGCGGCCACACACCCACCAGACGCCGACAAACCATCAGAGCAAAGACCGTTGCAGTACTAGCCGGTCGAGCAGCCGCAGGCGATTCCGCCTGCGGCTGCCGCAACCTGCGCGATTCGCGGCTAGGGGAGGAGTACCTCTTGGCAGGCCACCTGTATCGCTTGCCTGGGGACTCCTTCGAGTTCGCTCTGGGTTTGGCGACACACCAGGCGATGCTGCCGGCGACGGCGGCCTCATAGGCAGCCTCGGCAACCGCCTTCTTCAAGCCGAGAGCCTTCAGATGCGTCACGCACGACGCTTCGCTTGCGTGGGCTGCGGGCGCAGCGGTCAGTGTCAGTCCGCCGGTGGCGAGGGCGCCGACGCCGCAAGGGCGGCGATTCGAGCGCGAAGAGTGCGCATATCTGTGCTCCGCCTACTCCGTCGGCGACGGCCGTGACGTCTGTGCCGGTGTCTTCGGTGTGCCGCCCGGGTTCGTGCCCAGGACGACGTACCACGACTTCCCCTTACGGGTTAGCGTCAGCGTCTCGTTGACGGGCCGGCCCTTGTCGTCCGTCGCGCGGACCTGGGCGTCTGCCGTGTCCGGGCCGAACTCGTGACTGACCCGGACGTCGTTCACGTGCAGCTTGCGTCCGCCCTGCGCGGCGACCAGCTTCTGCGCCTCCTCCTCCGTCCCCGCGTTCCCGGGCGGGCCGAGTTTCGCCAGGGCCTGCGCATCCCGGTCGTTGAGCGCCTTCACGTACGCGACTGCGGTGTCGCGCTCGTTTCTCGCCTTCCCCTGGTCGCCGCCCCCGCCCCCGTCGCACGCGGCCACGGACAGGACCGCGACCGCCGTAACGCACACGATGCGAAGTGGTGTCTTCATGTCGCTCCAGAGGAAGGCGAGCCGGTCAACGCCGGTGAACGATCAGGTGCGGTGCGCGTACCACGTCGTGTGCGGGCGCGCGGCGAGGAGGTTGGTGAGCTTGCGGTTGTGTGTGTTGTTCGTGTGGTACGTCAGGTAGATCTCGTCGGCGCCCGAGAAGCCCGTCACGATCATCGTGTGGTCGATGGTGTTGTCACGGTCCCAGTCCGCCTGCAGCACGTCGCCCAGGCCCATCTGCCAGACATTGGACAGGATCCGGGTGCGCTGCGAGTGCTTCGTGGCGAACCAGTACCAGTTCTCCGCACCCGCCCAGGTGTAGCTGGTGGTCCAGGTGTGGCCGCCGTAGTACCACTTGTCCTTGTCCTTGCGGTCGAAGTACCCGCTGCCCTTCTGCTTCCAGCCACCGGCCTTCATGGCCTGCGAGATGAAGTTGGTGCAGTCGTTCCCGTAGGTGCGGTAGCTTCCGTTGGGGTTCTTCCAGTAGCGGTTCGCATAGTTGACCATCGCCGTGTAGTTGTACCCGGCGGCCAAGGCGGTCTTGTCGTTCGCGGTGCGCTGTCCGGCCACGTGGCCGGTGGCGGAAGAGGCCGTGCGTCGGTCCTCGTTTTTCGCGCCTTCCGCGGGTTGCTCGGTCTTCGGCGGGGTGGTGTACGTGGTGACGTCCCCCGCGCCGAGGTCCGGGCGGTCCTCGGCGAGCACCCACTTGCCGGCCGCGTCGTGCGTGAAGGTGAGCGTGTGGTCGAGGACGTACTCCTCGGCCTTGGGATCGTCCGCCGAGCGGACGTTCGGATAGAAGAGGCTCGTGCTCTCTGTCAGCCGGAGCGTGGCCTTGTCGCCCTTGTGCTCCGCCTTGCCCGCGGTGACCGTCACCTCGGCGCCGGAGTAGCCGCCGCTGGCCTTCTCGTAGACGCGGCCCATCCCGGCGAGCTGGGCGAACTCCGTCGTGAGGCCCTTCCGAAGTTCTGGTGTGGCACGGTCGGGCACGACCGGGGCCAGGCGGTGGGCTCCGGCCGTGGTGACCGAGTCGGCCCGCTGCTGCAGGTACGCGCGGGCGACCCGGGTCAGGTCCCGGACCTCGCTGCCGGCGAGCGGGCGGGGCTCCGCCGTTTCCGCGGACGCCCCGCTCCCGGCGGCGGATGCCGGTACGGCCGCGGTGAGCGCCACGACTGTCGCTGTGATCAACGCGTACGGTAATCGGCGAGCGATCTTGCTCATGCTTCCCCCTGTTGTGATGGCTGAATGCCTGTATCAGGCTGCTCTTGAAGAGGGCGCATGAGGCAGTAGCCGAGCCCTGATGTCCGAATGTCGACGCTGATTGGCGCGAGAGCGACTTACTGATCATTTCAGAATGAGGTTCGGAGTCGGCGCAAGCAGATGATGCTGCAGGCGAGTTGGAGCAGTCCGAGGTGGAGGTCGGCGCGTATCTCG
>NZ_JBEZBN010000014.1:0-120428 GCF_040647115.1 Streptomyces sp. NPDC044571 | reverse complement strand
ACCCCCCCCCCCCATAAACCCCTCGCCCCCCCCCCCCCCCTCGGCCGCGGGGGCCCCGCGGCCGGGGCCCCCCCCCCCGGCCCCCCCCCCCCCCCCCCCCCCCCCCCCGGCCCGTTCCCGTACCGGGCTCGTCTCAGCCCTTGCTGATCTCCCAGAAGCGGAAGACGGTCGAGGCGTCCAGCGACCACTGGAGGCCCGTCACGTTCTGGCGGGTGACCGCGTACTGCTTGCTCTGCCACAGCGGCAGGATCGGGATCTCCTCGGCGACGATGTCCTGGAGGCGGCTGTAGTCGGTGCCGGCGGCGGTGCGGTCGGACTTCGCGGAGGTCGACGGGATGATGGTCCCGGTGATCTCCTTGTTGTCGTAGTTGTTGTGCAGGACGTTGTCCGGCCCGAAGAACGGCTGCGTGAAGTTGTCGGCGTCCGGGTAGTCGGGCACCCAGCCCTTCACGTAGACGCCGTACTTGCCGGCCTGGATGTCCTTCTCGTACTGCTCGAACTCGACGGACTTGACGTCGGCCTCGAAGAGCCCGCTGTCGTTGAGCTGCTTGGCGATGAGCTGGAACTCCTGGTCCGTGGACGGACCGTAGCGCGTGGGCGTGGAGTACAGGGTGATCTTCACCTTGTCCTTGATGCCCGCCGCGCGCAGGACGGCCTCGGCCTTCTTCGGCTGGGGGGTGCCGCCGTAGCGGTCGAAGAAGGGGGTGGTGTGCGAGCCGATGCCGGCGGGGACGATCGAGTACAGCGAGACGGCGGTGCCGTCGTAGACGTCCTTGACGAGGGCCTCGCGGTCCACGAGGTAGGCGATGGCCTTGCGGACGGGGAGCTTGCCGGCGACCGGGTCGTTCATGTTGAAGACCATGTGCTCGACTTCGGCGCCGGTGCCCTGGACGACCTCGACCTTGTTGTTGCCGGTCTTGGTGGAGGACAGGCTCGCGATGTCCTTGGCCGCCAGGCCGCGGAAGGCGAAGTCGACGTCGCCGCTTTCGAGGACCCGCTTGAGGGCTGCCTGGTCCTCGTTGAAGAACTTCAGGGTGACGCCGGTGTTCTTCGCCTTGGCCTTGCCGCTGTACGAGTCGTTGACGGAGAAGGAGGCGCTCTTCTCGTTGATCGAGTCCAGCTTGTAGACGCCGGAACCGATGGCCTTGCCGTCGGTGCGGAGCTTGTCGGCGGGGTACTCGGCGTGGTCGACGATGGAGCCGGCGGCCGATGCGATCTTGCTGGGGAAGGTCGCATCGGAGGACTTGAGGCGGAAGACCACCGTCTTGTCGTCGGGGGTGTCGATACCGGCGATCGACGACAGCACCACGGCCGGGCCGTTGGCGTCATTGATCTTCAGCGTGCGCTCGAAGGAGAACTTGACGTCCTTGGAGGTGAGGTCGTGGCCGTTGCTGAACTTCAGGCCGTCGCGCAGGGTGCACTTGTAGACCTTGCTGTCGCTGCCCTCGAAGTTGCAGGCCTGCGCGGCGTCGGGCTCCGGGGTGGTGCCGCCCTTGGGGAAGCTCAGCAGGGACTGGAAGACGTTGTTGAAGAGCAGCCAGGACCCCGGGTCGTAACCCGAAGCCGGGTCGGCGGAATTCACCTTGTTGGATATCCCCATGACCACGCCCTTGCCGCCGCCGGCGGTCGAGCCTTCGGTCGAACCGCAACCGCTGAGCAGCGCGGCGGCGGTGGCTGCGCCGAGCGGGGCCGCCAACCACTGGTTACGTCGTATCACGGGAACGTCCTTCACAGTCGAACTGTTTCGTTGCGCCGGCCTGCGACATCCGCCGCCGGGTGCTGCCGGTACTGCCGGTACTGCCTGGCTCAGCCGCTGACGCCCCGGCCGAGCTCCCACAGCTGGAGGTCGGAGATGGCGTTGACCGACCACTCCACTCCGGTGATCCCGTCGCGCGCGGCGACGTACTGCTTGCCCTGCCACAGGGGCAGGACGGGCACGTCCTCGGCGACGATGTCCTGCATCTCCGCGATCGCGGGGCCGGCGACGGTGCGGTCGACCGCCCGCCGGGAATCGGGGATGAGCTTGGTGCGCACCGCGCTGTTGGCGTACGGCGTGCCCAGGAAGTTGTCCTGCTCCAGGAACGGGGCGAGGAAGTTGTCGGCGTCCGGGTAGTCGGGGAACCAGCCGAGCCCGTAGGCGGCGTAGTCGCCCTTCTTCTGCGCGGGCCGGAACTGGCTCCATTCGGAGCCCTGGACGGTGATGTCGAACAGCTGGGTGGAGTTCAGCTGGTTCTTCAGGGTCTCGAACTCGGCGGCCGTGCCGTCGCCGTAGTGGTCCGTGGTGTAGTTCAGCGTCAGCTTGACGGGGGTCTTGATCCCGGCGTCCTTCAACAGGCTCGCGGCCTTGGCGGTGTTGCCGTCGCCGTACTTGTTGAAGAAGGAGTTGACGTGGCCGGTCACCGTGGTGGGGACCAGCGAGTACAGCGGCTGCGCGGCCTTCCCGTAGACCTTCGTGATGATGGCGTCGCGGTCGACGGCGGCGGCGAGGGCCTGGCGCACGGCCTTGTCCTTGACCGCGGGTGCCTCGGTGTTGAAGCCGAGGTAGCGGATCTCCAGGCCGGGCATGGGCACGAGCTTGACGCCCTTGGGCGCCTTGGCGGAGAACTCGCCGATCTGCGCCGGCGACAGGGTGCGGGAGACCATGTCGACGGAGCCGTGGGTGAGGGCCTTGCCCATGGCGGTCGAGTCGGCGAAGGTGCGCAGTTCGACCTTGTCGTTCTGCAGCTTGATGTCGCCCTTGTAGTTGGGGTTCTTGGTGAAGACGGCCCGCACGAGGTGGTCGTCCTTGACCTCGGCCTTCATCGTGTAGGGGCCGGAGCCGTCGACGGAGAAGCCCGCCCGGAGCTTCTTGGCGTCGTAGTTCTTCTCGCTGACGATGCCGGCCGCGGGCGTGGACAGCTTGTGCGGGAAGGTCGCGTCCGGGCTCTTCAGGTGGAAGACGACCGTGTCGGCGCTCTTGGCCTCGACGGTGTCGATGGTGGAGAGCAGCGAGGAGGGGCCGTTCTCGTCCTTGATGGCGAGGACCCGCTCGATGGAGAACTTGACGTCCTTGGCGGTGAGCGGGGCGCCGTCGGCGAACTTCAGGCCGGGGCGCAGGGTGCAGCGGTAGCTCTCGTTGCCGGTGTCGGTGAAGCGGCAGTCGGAGGCTGCTTCGGGGACGGGCTGGCCGCCGCCGCGGGGGGTGCGCATCAGCGTCTGGACGGTCTGCCGCAGGACGTTCCAGGCGCCGGCGTCGTAGGCGTAGGCCGGGTCGAACGGGGCGGGAGCGTAATCGGCGGCCTCGAACCGGTCGGTGGTCCCGACGACGATCGCTCCGGAGCCCGCTCCGCCACCGGTCGTGCTGCCGCAGGCGGTCAGCGCGGGGGTGAGCAGTCCGGCCGCGGCCGTCAGCACCAGGGTCTTGCGGTTCATGCTGGAAGTACTCCCTCGACCGGCACTTGTTCAAAGCGGCGTAGAGGGCACTTCGCGGCGGTCGCCCGTTCAGGGCGGAACGATCGGGCCGGTGTTGTGACGATCGGTCCACGCCGTCCCGGCACAGGGGTGTGCGCCGGGGCCGGCTGCGGTGCGGCGCAGTGCCCGCGTCGACATTAGTGGCCTGTGACGGGATGGCTTGAACTGGCAGGACTTGGGGTGTAATCGCACGGTGATGGGCGCGGACTGGCTGTCCATGTGAGGGACGCCGCAGATGCGGTCAGGAGCTGATCAATCCGGACACAAGGGAAGGCCTCCGAGCCCCCGGACAGGCGTGTCGGGGGCCAGACGCGTGACAAAGGTCACCCGGCGCCGGCGCCAGGGAATGGATGGAATTCCAGCCTCCGAACCAGGGAACGGAAGATCCTTCCGCGAGACGCGGTCCCGGCGGTGTTCCATTCGGTACGGAGCGTGTGCACTCAGTTCAGGGGAGTGATGAGGGAGCGCAGGAACGGCAGGTCCACCTCCTCCAGGGAGCGCACGACGGTACGCCCGGGGGCCGGAGGGATCAGGCCCACCGAGGGAACGGCCACGACCCGGCAGCCGGCGGCCTCCGCGGACGCCACGCCGGTGGCGGTGTCCTCGATGACGGCGCAGCGCGAGGGATGTGCGCCGAGAGTGCGGGCGGCCAGCAGGTACGGGTCGGGGTGCGGCTTGGTACGGAGCACCTCGTCCCCGGCCACCGTCAGGGTGAACCGGTCGGGGCCGAGGGCCTGGAGGACCCGGTCGATGACGCGTCGGTGCGAGGCGGACACCAGGGCGGTGGGCACGTTGTGCCGGGCCAGCTCGGCCAGCAGCCGTTCGGCACCCGGCATCATCGGCACCTGCTCGGCGATGCGTGCCTCGAAGCGCTCGTTGAGCAGCACGCTGAGCTCGCCGAGCGTGATGGCCGCGCCGGTGGCCTCGATGAGGAAGGCGGCGCTGCGGCTCATGGGGCCGCCGACGACCACGTCCCGCCAGGCCTCGTCGAGGGGGTGGCCGAGCTCGCCGAAGATGTCGACCTCGACGTCCCACCAGAAGCCCTCGGTGTCGACGAGGGTGCCGTCCATGTCCAGCAGCACCGCCTGCAGGGCATGCCCGTCGGCCGTGCGGGTGACGGACGCGGGAACGGTGCTGGTCATGCGGCACACCTCTTTCAGGGGACGAGAAGGCCGGTCGCCTCTCCCCATGGGCATCCCCCGGGAGACAGGCGACCGGCCTGTATGGGACCGACAAGTGTACGTCGGCCCGCGTCAGCGTGCGTTGAAATACTTCGCTTCGGGGTGGTGAATCACGATTGCGTCGGTGGACTGCTCCGGGTGGAGCTGGAACTCCTCGGAGAGGTGGACGCCGATCCGCTCGGGCCGGAGCAGGTCGGCGATCTTGGCGCGGTCCTCCAGGTCCGGGCAGGCGCCGTAGCCGAGCGAGAAGCGGGCGCCCCTGTACTTGAGGGCGAACATGTCCTCCACCTGGGCCGGGTCCTCTCCGCCGAAGCCGAGCTCGGCGCGGACGCGGGCGTGCCAGTACTCGGCCAGGGCCTCGGCGAGCTGGACGGACAGGCCGTGCAGCTCCAGGTACTCGCGGTAGGAGTCGGTCTCGAACAGCTTGGCGGTGGCCTCGCCGATCTTCGAGCCGACGGTGACGACCTGGAGGCCGACCACGTCGGTCTCGCCGGACTCCTCGGGGCGGAAGAAGTCCGCCAGGCACAGCCGGCGGCCGCGCCGCTGGCGCGGGAAGGTGAAGCGGGTCCGCTCGTTGCCCTGCTCGTCCAGGATGATCAGGTCGTCACCCTTGGACACGCAGGGGAAGTAGCCGTAGACCACGGCTGCTTCGAGCAGGTTCTCGGTGTGCAGCTTGTCCAGGAGTCCGCGCAGCCGCGGCCGGCCCTCGGTCTCGACGAGCTCCTCGTACGTGGCTCCGCCCGCGCGGGCCTGCTTGAGGCCCCACTGCCCCTTGAACAGGGCGCCCTCGTCCAGCCAGGAGGCGTAGTCCTTGAGCGGGATGCCCTTGACCACGCGGGTGTCCCAGAACGGCGGGGTCGGGACCGGGTTGTCGACGGCCACGTCGGAGCGGCCGCCCGGCTCCTCGGGCGCCTCCACCTGGAGCAGCGGCGTGTCCCGCTTGGCGACTCGGCGCTGCTTGAGCTCGGGCAGGGCGGCGCCCGGCACGCCGCGCTTGACGGCGATCAGGGCGTCCATGAGGCGCAGGCCTTCGAAGGCGTCGCGGGCGTAGCGGACCTCGCCCTCGTAGATCTCGTGGAGGTCCTGTTCGACGTAGGCGCGGGTCAGGGCGGCGCCGCCGAGGATGACCGGGAAGTCGGCCGCCAGCTTGCGCTGGTTGAGCTCCTCCAGGTTCTCCTTCATGATCACGGTCGACTTCACCAGCAGCCCGGACATGCCGATCACGTCCGCCTTGTGCTCCTGGGCGGCTTCGACGATCGCGGAGACGGGCTGCTTGATGCCGATGTTGACGACGTTGTAGCCGTTGTTCGTCAGGATGATGTCGACGAGGTTCTTGCCGATGTCGTGGACGTCGCCGCGGACGGTGGCCAGCACGATGGTGCCCTTGCCCTCGTCGTCGGTCTTCTCCATGTGCGGTTCGAGGTAGGCCACCGCCGACTTCATGACCTCGGCCGACTGCAGCACGAACGGCAGCTGCATCTGGCCGGAGCCGAACAGCTCACCGACGACCTTCATGCCCTCCAGGAGGGTGTCGTTGACGATGTCCAGGGCGGGCCTGGTCTGCAGGGCCTCGTCGAGGTCGGCCTCCAGGCCGTTCTTCTCGCCGTCGATGATGCGGCGCTTCAGCCGCTCCTCCAGCGGCAGCGCAAGGAGTTCCTCGGCGCGGCCGGCCTTGAGCGACTTGGTGTTGACGCCCTCGAAGAGGGCCATCAGCTTCTGCAGCGGGTCATAGCCCTCGGAGCGCCGGTCATAGATCAGGTCCAGGGCGGTGGCCACCTGCTCCTCGTCGAAGCGGGCGATCGGCAGGATCTTCGAGGCGTGCACGATCGCCGAGTCCAGACCCGCCTTGACGCACTCGTCCAGGAAGACCGAGTTCAGCAGGACCCGGGCGGCCGGGTTCAGACCGAAGGAGATGTTGGACAGACCCAGCGTGGTCTGCACCTCGGGGTGGCGGCGCTTGAGCTCGCGGATCGCCTCGATCGTGGCGATGCCGTCCCCCCGGGACTCCTCCTGACCGGTGCAGATCGTGAAGGTCAGCGTGTCGATGAGGATGTCCGACTCACGGATCCCCCAGTTCCCCGTCAGGTCCGCGATCAGCCGCTCCGCGATCGCGACCTTGTGCTCCGCGGTGCGGGCCTGGCCCTCCTCGTCGATGGTCAGCGCGATCAGGGCAGCGCCGTGCTCCTGCGCCAACCGGGTGACCTTCGCAAACCGCGACTCGGGCCCGTCACCGTCCTCGTAGTTGACCGAGTTGATGACCGCACGCCCGCCGAGCTTCTCCAGACCCGCCCGGATCACCTCGACCTCGGTGGAGTCCAACACGATCGGCAGGGTGGAGGCGGTCGCGAAGCGGCCGGCGAGCTCCTCCATGTCCGCCACACCATCACGGCCCACGTAGTCCACGCACAGGTCGAGCATGTGCGCGCCCTCGCGGATCTGGTCGCGGGCCATCTCCACACAGTCGTCCCAGCGGCCCTCCAGCATCGCCTCACGGAACTTCTTCGATCCGTTCGCGTTCGTCCGCTCACCGATCGCCATGTAGGCGGTGTCCTGCCGGAACGGCACCGTCTGATAGAGCGAGGCGGCACCCGGCTCGGGGCGCGGGTCCCGGACGGCCGGGCTCAGGCCCCGGACCCGCTCCACGACCTGGCGCAGGTGCTCGGGCGTGGTGCCGCAGCAGCCGCCCACCAGCGAGAGCCCGTACTCCCGCACGAAGGTCTCCTGGGCGTCGGCCAGCTCCGGCGCGGACAGCGGGTAGTGCGCGCCGTTCTTGCCCAGGACGGGCAGGCCCGCGTTGGGCATGCAGGACAGCGGGATCCGGGCGTTGCGGGCGAGGTAGCGCAGGTGCTCGCTCATCTCCGCCGGGCCGGTCGCGCAGTTCAGACCGATCATGTCGATGCCCAGCGGCTCCAACGCCGTCAGCGCCGCACCGATCTCCGAGCCCAGCAGCATCGTGCCGGTCGTCTCCACCGTCACCGAGCAGATCAGCGGCACCGAGACACCCAGCGCCTCCATCGCCCGCCGGGCACCGATGATCGACGACTTCGTCTGCAGCAGGTCCTGCGTGGTCTCCACCAGCAGCGCATCCGCACCACCCGCCAGCAGCCCCTCGGCGTTGACCTGGTAGGCATCCCGGATCGTCGCGTAGTCGATGTGACCCAGCGTCGGCAGCTTCGTGCCCGGACCCATCGAACCCAGCACCCACCGCTGCTGCCCCGTCGACACCGTGAACTCGTCCGCCACCTCACGCGCGATCCGCGCACCGGACTGCGACAGCTCGAAGTTGCGGTCGGAGATGTCGTACTCGGCCAACGCGGCGAAGTTCGCGCCGAACGTATTGGTCTCCACGCAGTCGACGCCGGCCGCGAAGTACTCCCGGTGCACGTTGGCCACGATGTCGGGGCGCGTCACGTTCAGGACCTCGTTGCAGCCCTCCAACTGCTGGAAGTCCTCCAGCGTGGGGTCCTGCGCCTGGAGCATCGTCCCCATCGCCCCGTCGGCCACGACCACTCGGGTGGCGAGCGCCTCTCGGAGGGCATCGGCCCGGGTCTGGGTGTCTGCGGGCGGGTTCGGCAACGAGGCCATGGTTGAGCTCCCTGGGATGCGACGGCTGTCGGCTTTGCACCCCCGCTGTGTCAAGGGTGCACGCGGTCAGGGTAACCGCGCGGCCCCGGCCCCGGTGGGGGCGTCCCACGTGGCGGACTGCATTCTGTGCGCGGGGTCCGCAAGAGGTCTCCCGGCCGTCGGCGGGCTGAACGCGCGCCCAACCATGCACAGAGTCGACATCGGCCGATAGTGTTCAGCATTGTCGAACTACGTCAGCAGGAGGCTGCACGATGGCACGGAACATCCAGTCGCTCGAACGAGCCGCTGCGATGCTGCGGCTCCTGGCGGGCGGTGAGCGCCGCTTGGGTCTGTCGGACGTGGCCGGCGCGCTGGGGCTCGCCAAGGGGACGGCGCACGGGATCCTGCGCACCCTCCAGGCCGAGGGCTTCGTGGAGCAGGACCCGGCCTCCGGCCGCTATCAGCTGGGCGCGGAGCTGCTGCGCCTGGGCAACAGCTACCTCGACGTGCACGAGCTGCGGGCCCGGGCGCTGGTGTGGACGGACGACCTGGCGCGGGCGAGCGGCGAGAGCGTGTACGTGGGGGTGCTCCACAAGAGCGGGGTGCTGATCATGCACCACGTCTTCCGGCCGGACGACAGCCGCCAAGTGCTGGAGGTGGGCGCCATGCAGCCGCTGCACTCCACGGCCCTGGGCAAGGTGCTGTCGGCGTACGATCCCGTCGCCCACACGGAGGCGGTCGAGGTGGAGCGGGAGGCGTTCACGCCCCGCACGGTGACGGACGCCGCCGGCTTCGAAGAGATCCTGGACCTGACCCGGGCGCGCGGCTGGGCCTCCGACGTGGAGGAGACGTGGGAGGGCGTCGCCTCGGTGGCGGCCCCCATCCACGACCGGCGGCGGATGCCGGTCGGCGCGGTGGCGGTCGCGGGGGCCGTGGAGCGGGTCTGCGGGGAGGGCGGGGAGCCCCGGGCGAGCCTGGTCGCGTCGGTGCGGGATTGTGCGCGGTCGGTTTCGCGCGACCTCGGTGCAGGCCGGTTCTGACCTTGCTTTGAGTGCATCCAGGGCGACTCTGGTCGCCATCTGGTTGCACTTGGCCATTTTTCGATCGGCAATTGGCTGAATTTGGGCGATCGCACCGAGCGGTAACGATCCGGATCTGTGACCTGCCCAACCCTTGACGCGTTCTTCACCAGGGCGGAAAACTGCCGTTCATCGGTCGGCATTGTCGAACACCTACCGGCAATACGCGCTAGGGTGTGACAAGCCAAGGACCGGTGCAGCACTCACCGAGTGCGGTGGACCACCGGAGGGACCCGGTGTCCGCCCACCCCCTGGACGTAAGACAAAGGAGTCGCGGGTGTCCAGCTCCGACATCTTCATCGGCGAGACCATCGGTACCGCCCTGCTCACCCTGCTCGGCGGTGGCGTCTGCGCCGCCGTCACGCTCAAGAGCTCCAAGGCCCGCAACGCGGGATGGCTCGCGATCACCTTCGGCTGGGGTTTCGCCGTCCTGATCGCCGCGTACGTGTCCGCGCCCCTCTCCGGCGCCCACCTCAACCCCGCGGTCACCGTCGGCATAGCCGTCAAGACCGGCGAGTGGGGCGACGTGCCGGTCTACCTCGCGGCCCAGCTGCTCGGCGCCATGATCGGCGCGGTCCTGATGTGGGCCACGTACTACGGACAGTTCCGGGTGCACCTGGCGGACCCGGAGCACATCCGTGACGCCAAGCTCGGCCCCGAAGACCCGCACCCGCACGACGTGGCCGGCCCGGTGCTCGGGATCTTCTCCACCGGACCCGAGATCCGCAACGTCGTCCAGAACCTGCTCACCGAGATCATCGGCACCGCCGTCCTGATCCTGGCGATCCTCACCCAGGGGCTCCAGGACGACGGCAAGGGCCTCGGCGTCATCGGCGTCCTGATCACCTCCTTCGTGGTCGTCGGCATCGGCCTCTCCCTCGGCGGACCGACCGGTTACGCCATCAACCCGGTGCGCGACCTCGGCCCCCGCATCGTCCACGCCCTGCTGCCGCTGCCCCACAAGGGTGGCTCGGACTGGGGATACTCCTGGATCCCGGTCGTCGGCCCGCTCGTCGGTGCCGTCGTCGCCGGCGGTCTGTACAACATCGCGTTCGCCTGATCAGAACCGGCACGATCGCAAGATCCGCACCGTCACACTGATTCCGCCTACTTCGACACCTGCCAGGAGCAGCCACCATGACCAGCAGCACCGGCCCCTTCATCGCCGCGATCGACCAGGGCACCACGTCCTCCCGCTGCATCGTCTTCGACCGCGACGGCCGCATCGTCGCCGTCGACCAGAAGGAGCACGAGCAGATCTTCCCGAAGCCGGGCTGGGTCGAGCACGACGCCACCGAGATCTGGACCAACGTCCAGGAGGTCGTCGCCGGGGCCATCGCCAAGGCCGAGATCACCGCGGCCGACGTCAAGGCCGTCGGCATCACCAACCAGCGCGAGACCACGCTCCTGTGGGACAAGAACACCGGCGAGCCGGTGCACAACGCGCTGGTCTGGCAGGACACCCGCACCGACACCCTGTGCAAGGAGCTCGGCCGCAACGTCGGCCAGGACCGCTTCCGCCGCGAGACCGGCCTGCCGCTGGCGAGCTACTTCGCGGGTCCGAAGGTCCGCTGGCTGCTCGACAACGTCGAGGGCCTGCGCGAGCGGGCCGAGGCCGGCGACATCCTCTTCGGAACCATGGACTCCTGGGTCATCTGGAACCTGACCGGCGGCGTCCAGGGCGGTGTGCACGTCACCGACGTCACCAACGCCTCGCGCACCATGCTGATGAACCTCCACACGCGGGAGTGGGACGAGCGCATCGCCGAGTCCATGGAGGTCCCGCTCAACGTCCTCCCCGAGATCCGGTCCTCCGCCGAGGTCTACGGCCACGTCAAGGAAGGCGTGCTCGCCGGTGTCCCGGTCGCCTCGGCGCTCGGTGACCAGCAGGCCGCCCTGTTCGGCCAGACCTGCTTCTCCGAGGGCGAGGCGAAGTCCACGTACGGCACCGGCACGTTCATGCTGATGAACACCGGCGACAAGATCATCAACTCCTACAGCGGGCTGCTGACCACGGTCGGCTACCAGATCGGCGACGAGAAGCCGGTCTACGCCCTGGAGGGCTCCATCGCCGTCACCGGCTCGCTCGTCCAGTGGATGCGCGACCAGATGGGCCTGATCAAGTCCGCGGCCGAGATCGAGACGCTGGCCTCCTCCGTCGAGGACAACGGCGGCGCCTACTTCGTGCCCGCCTTCTCCGGCCTGTTCGCCCCGTACTGGCGCTCCGACGCCCGCGGTGTGATCGCCGGCCTGACCCGGTACGTCACCAAGGCGCACATCGCCCGTGCCGTGCTGGAGGCCACCGCCTGGCAGACCCGCGAGATCACCGACGCCATGACCAAGGACTCGGGCGTCGAGCTCACGGCCCTCAAGGTCGACGGCGGCATGACCTCCAACAACCTGCTGATGCAGACCCTCTCGGACTTCCTGGACGCCCCCGTGGTGCGCCCGATGGTCGCCGAGACCACCTGCCTCGGCGCCGCCTACGCCGCCGGCCTGGCCGTCGGCTTCTGGCCCGACACCGACGCCCTGCGCGCCAACTGGCGCCGCGCGGCGGAGTGGACCCCGCGGATGCCCGCAGAGCAGCGGGACCGCGAGTACAAGAACTGGCTCAAGGCCGTCGAGCGGTCCATGGGCTGGATCGACGACGAAGACGCCAGCTGACCGCATTCAGCTGAGTCAATCGACGAGGAGCTAAAAGATATGAGCACCCTGCAGAGCGTTCCCGCACTGGGTTCGCACCCGACCGCCGGCTCGAACGCGAGCCGTGCCGAGACCCGTGAGCAGCTGGCGAAGGCCACGTACGACCTGCTGGTCATCGGCGGTGGAATCCTGGGCACCTCGGTGGCCTGGCACGCCGCGCAGTCGGGTCTGCGGGTTGCCATGGTGGACGCCGGCGACTTCGCCGGCGCCACCTCCTCGGCCTCTTCCAAGCTGGTCCACGGCGGCCTGCGCTACCTGCAGACCGGCGCGGTCAAGCTGGTCGCCGAGAACCACCACGAGCGGCGGGTGCTGGCCAAGGACGTGGCCCCGCACCTGGTCAACCCGCTCACCTTCTACCTGCCGGTCTACAAGGGCGGTCCGGTGGGTGCGGCCAAGCTGGGCGCGGGCGTCTTCGCCTACTCCGCCCTCTCGGCCTTCGGCGACGGCATGGGCAAGGTCATATCCCCGGCCCGTGCCGTCGCCGACAACCCCGGCCTGAAGACGGACAACCTGAAGGCCGTCGCGGTCTACTACGACCACCAGATGAACGACTCCCGCGTCGCCGTCATGACGGTCCGCGCGGCCGTCGAGTCGGGTGCCGTCGTCCTCAACCACGCCGAGGTCACCGGACTGCGCACCACGCGCGGCCGGGTCAGCGGAGCCGAGCTCAAGGACCGCCTGGACGGCACCGAGTTCGGGGTGGACGCGCGCGTCGTGCTCAACGCCACCGGCCCGTGGGTGGACCACCTGCGGCGCATGGAAGACAAGCACTGCATGCCGTCGATCCGCCTGTCCAAGGGCGCGCACATCGTCATGAAGCGCAAGTCGCCCTGGAAGGCCGCCATGGCCACCCCGATCGACAAGTACCGCATCACCTTCGCCCTGCCGTGGGAGGACCAGCTCCTGCTCGGCACCACCGACGAGGTCTACGAGGGCGACCCGGCGGACGTGCGCGCCACCGAGAAGGACATCCAGCAGATCCTGGACGAGGCCGCGTTCTCCATCAAGGACCCCGACCTCGACCGTTCGCTGATGACGTACGCCTTCGCGGGCCTGCGGGTGCTGCCCGGCGGTCCCGGCGGGGTCGAGAAGGCCAAGCGGGAGACGGTCGTCTCCGAGGGCGCCGGCGGCATGCTGTCGGTGGCCGGCGGCAAGTGGACGACGTACCGCCACATCGGCCGCGTGGTCATGGACAAGCTCGCCAAGCTCCCGGGCAGCCCGCTGACCGAGGACATGGAGCCGGTGAAGTCGCTGGTACGCCGGGTGCCGCTGCCCGGTGTCGCCAACCCGAACGCGGTGGCGCACCGACTGCTGGTGGACCGCGAGCCGGGCACCCGGATGGACCCGCTGACCGCGCGCCACCTGGCCTCGCACTACGGCTCCCTCGCCTTCGACATCGCGCGCCTGGCGAACGAGGACCCGGCGCTGGCCGAGCGGATCCACCCGGACGGGCCGGAGATCTGGGCGCAGGTCGCGTACGCCCGGGACAACGAGTGGGCCGAGACGGTCGACGACGTGCTGCGCCGCCGGACGACGGTGGTGGTCCGCGGCCTGGACGACGCCTCCGTGCGGGCCCGGGTCGAAGAGATGCTGAGCCGTAAGGCATAGCTCTCCCGCAGGTGGGGAAGAGGGGCGGTTCCGGGGGAACCGCCCCTCTGTCGTGGGCTGTGGCTGGTGTCCCCACAAGGATTAGGCTGAGCCACGTACACAAGGGAACTTCGGAAGGAGACCTGGGTGATCGAGCTTGAGGGCGTGCCCGAGCTGATCGACCCGGTCATGGTGGCCGCGTTCGAGGGCTGGAACGACGCGGGTGACGCGGCCTCCGGTGCGGTCGCGCACCTGGACCGGGAATGGAAGGGAGAGGTCTTCGCTGCGCTGGACGCCGAGGACTACTACGACTTCCAGGTCAACCGGCCGACGGTGTGGCTGGACAACGGGGTACGGAAGATCACGTGGCCGACGACGCGCCTGTCGGTGGTCCGGATCGGCGGCTCCAAGCCGCGTGACCTCGTGCTCGTACGGGGCATCGAACCCTCCATGCGGTGGCGGTCGTTCTGCAACGAGATCCTGGGCTTCGCGCACGAGCTGGGCGTGGAGATGGTGGTGATCCTGGGGGCGCTGCTGGGCGACACGCCGCACACCCGGCCGGTGCCGGTGAGCGGGGTGACCTCGGATCCGGACCTGGCGCGGACCATGGACCTGGAGGAGACCAAGTACGAGGGCCCGACGGGCATCGTGGGCATCCTCCAGGAGGCCTGTACGCATGCGGGTGTCCCGGCGGTGTCGCTGTGGGCGGCGGTCCCCCACTACGTCTCGCAGCCGCCGAACCCGAAGGCGACGCTGGCCCTCCTGAACCGGCTGGAGGATCTGATCGACCTCAGGATCCCGCTGGGCGAACTGCCGGAGGACGCACGGGCGTGGCAGTTGGGCGTGGACCAACTCGCCGCCGAGGACAGCGAGGTGGCGGAGTACGTCCAGACGCTGGAGGAGGCGCGGGACACGGCCGACCTTCCGGAGGCTTCCGGGGACGCCATCGCCCGGGAGTTCGAACGGTACTTGCGCCGGCGCGACCCGGCCGCGGAAGCCGGCGACGGCTCGTACCTGCGGGACACGGCGAGCGGTCTGACGCGCCCTCCGAAGCGCAAGCCGGACCCCTCCGGGGAAGAGCCCGCCGCCCCGGACGAGGACGACACCCCCGAGCAGTAGGACGCAGCAGGACGGCACGCCGATGCCCCCGGGCCCGAAGAAGGGGCCGCGGGGGCATCGGTGCAGCGGGCGGAAGGCGCTAGAGGGCCACGCCCAGCAGGGCGTCGACCGTGCGGGAGACCAGGCCCGGGGCGGATTCGTCCTCGCCGCCGGAGGCGAGCTGCTGCTCGACCCAGCGGTCCACGGCCGCGAGCGCCGCCGGGGCGTCCAGGTCGTTCGACAGCGCCGCCCGGACCTCCTCGACCAGGGCGTCGGCCGGGAGGCCGTCGGGCCGGGACACGGCCGCGCGCCAGCGGTCCAGGCGGGCCACCGCCTCCTCCAGCACGGAGTCGGTCCATTCCCAGTCGGCCCGGTAATGGTGGGCGAGCAGCGCGAGGCGGATGGCCGCCGGGTCGACCCCGGCCCTGCGCAGCGCCGAGACGAAGACCAGGTTGCCCTTCGACTTCGACATCTTCTGGCCGTGCAGGGCGACCATGCCCGCGTGGACGTACGCCTTGGCCATCGGGTACTCGCCCGTCAGGACCTGGGCGTGCGAGGCGCCCATCTCGTGGTGCGGGAAGGCCAGGTCGGAGCCGCCGCCCTGGATGTCGAAGCCCATGCCGAGGTGGTCGAGGGCAATGGCGACGCACTCGATGTGCCAGCCGGGCCGGCCACGGCCCAGCGTGCCGCCGTCCCAGCTCGGCTCGCCCGGGCGGGCGGCCATCCACAGCATCGGGTCCAGCGGGTTCTTCTTGCCCGGGCGCTCCGGGTCGCCGCCGCGCTCGGCCGACAGCAGCCGCATCGCCTCGGCGTCGAGGCGGGAGACCGCGCCGAAGTGGGGGTCGGACTCCACCGAGAAGTAGACGTCGCCGTCCAGCTCGTACGCCGCTCCCGCGTCCCGCAGCCGCTCCACCAGCGGCACGATGCCCGGTATGGCCTCGACCGCGCCGATGTAGTGCTGCGGGGGCAGGATCCGCAGGGCGGTCATGTCCTCGCGGAACAGGGCCGTCTCGCGTTCGGCGAGCGCGGTCCAGTCGTGGCCGTCGCGCTGCGCCCGCTCCAGCAGCGGATCGTCCACGTCCGTGACGTTCTGGACGTAGTGGACCTGGCGCTTGGTGTCGAGCCACACGCGCTGTACGAGGTCGAACGCGTTGTAGGTCGCCGCGTGACCGATGTGGGTCGCGTCGTACGGGGTGATGCCGCAGACGTAGATACGGGCGACGGGACCGGGGTCGAGGGTGATCGTCCCCTGGGTCGCGGTGTCGTGGATCTGGAGGTCGCGGCCCTTGCCGGGCAGGGCGGGGACCTCAGAAGCGGGCCAGGCATGCATGTGTCGAGCCTAACCGGACGCGTGTTCCGGAAACGAACCGGACCTGCACTGTTGGCTTGATCGGCACTCTTGCGGTCTGGCCGGTTCTGTGCGTCCCGGCCGTGGCCGGATCAGACCGGCGGCCAGGGGATCGACGGCCACTGCCCGGAGGGCTGCGGATGCACTCCGGTGAGCAGCAGCCGCTCCACCCGCGCCCGTACGGCGGCCAGCTCGACCGGCGTGATGAGTTGGGCCATCCGGGTGGCGAGCGGTTCCCCCTCGGCGAGCCGGGAGCGCAGGGAGCCCAGCACCTCGCGCGCCTCGTCCGTGAGCGGTTCGCCCGCCCAGCCCCACAGCAGGGTCCGCAGTTTGTCCTCCGTGTGGAAGGTCACCCCGTGGTCGATGGCGTAGAGCCGGCCGTCGGCGGCGGGCAGCAGGTGGCCGCCCTTGCGGTCGCCGTTGTTGATCACGGCGTCGAGTACGGCGAGCCTGCGCAGCCGCAGGTCGTCGGCGTGCACGAGCAGGGCCGTGCGGCCGTCCCCCACCTCTGCGAGGGCGACCGTCTTCCAGCCCTCACCGGCCTCCTCGCCCTCCACCAGTGCGAGCAGTTCCGCCCCGGGGGCCTGCCCCGCCTCGATCCACTGCTGGACCATGCCCTCCCCGTACGGCCCGTCGCGCAGCACGGTGGGGGGCACCAGGCCCCAGCCGGTGGCCTCGGAGACCAGGTAGGCGGCGACCTCGCGCTGGGCGAGGCTGCCGTCGGGGAAGTCCCACAGCGGGCGCTCGCCCTTGACCGGTTTGTAGACGCAGTCGGTGCTCACGCCCTCGTACGCCACCGTGCACAGCAGCACGGCGTTGGACGCCTCGCGAATGCGTCCGACGACCGTGAGCTCACCCTTGGTGAGCAGCTCCTCGCGTTCCCCCGTCGCGGTCACACCTGGCGCCGGTAGCCGTTCTGCCGGGGGCACACGTGGCCCTCGGGGTCCAGCGGCAGGCTGCACAGCGGGCACGGCGGGCGGCCGGCGTTGACCACGTCGAGGGCCCGCTTGGCGAAGGCGCGGGCCTGCGCGCCGGTGAGGCGGACCCGCAGCATCGGCGGGCCGTTCTCCTCGTCTTGGAGCAGCCGCTCCTCCGCCTCGGCGAGATCCTCCTCCGAGTCGACCTCCAGCTCGACGAGGGCCTGCGCCTCCACGATCATCCGCTGCTCCTCGCCGTCCCAGGCGAGGGCCATGGTGCCGACGCGGAACTCCTCGTCGACCGGGACGTCCAGCGGCGCGGTGTCGGTGGCCTCGGCGGGGGCGACGGCGGGGACCGGCGCGTTGCCGCCGGTGCGCCGTACGACCTCGTCCAGCAGCTCGTCCATCCGCTCGGCCAGCGCGGCGACCTGGGTCTTCTCCAGGGAGACGCTCGTGACGCGGGGGCCGGAGGAGGCCTGCAAGAAGAACGTACGGCGTCCCGGCAGACCGACCGTGCCGGCCACGAAGCGGTCCGGCGGGTCGTAGAGGAACACCTGACGGGGCACGTCCAGTCTCCAAGTCTCGGCGGCGGGTTGTGTAGGCCCATCCACCCTACTGCGCCGTTCGATCAGGCCGCGCCCGCGCCGCCTCCCACGACCGCGTTCCCGCCGTCCTCGGTCGCGCTCTCGAACGTGGCGGTGTCGGCGGCAGCGGCGTCCGGCGCGGGTGCGGGCCGCGGGGTGAGCGAGCCGAAGTCCCCCGTGTCGCCGAGGCGGAGCAGGAACGGCCGGGTCGGCGTGTAGCGGACGGCGGTGACCGAGCAGGGGTCCACGTGGATGCGCTGGAAGAGGTCCAGGTGCATGCCGAGGGCGTCCGCGACAAGGGACTTGATGATGTCCCCGTGCGAGCACATCAGGAAGACGGCGTCGCTGCCGTGCTGCTCCTCGACCCGCGCGTTCCACTCCCGTACGGCGTCCACGGCGCGCGCCTGCATGGCGCGCATCGACTCGCCACCCGGGAACGCGGCGGCCGAGGGGTGCTGCTGGACGATCTTCATCAGGGGTTCGTCGGAGAGTTCGGAGAGTTTGCGGTTCGACCAGTCGCCGTAGTGGCACTCGCCGATCCGCTCGTCGGTGTGCAGCGCCAGCTCCGGCCGGGCGGCGAGCAGCGGGGCCAGGGTCTCCCGGCAGCGCTGCAGCGGGCTGGTGACTGCGGCGGCGATCGGCACCTCGGCGAGCCGTCCGGGCAGTGCGGCGGCCTGCTCGGCGCCGCGCTCGTCGAGCGCCACCCCGGGGGTCCATCCGGCGAGCAGCCCTGCGGTGTTGGCGGTGGACCGCCCGTGTCGTACGAGGATCAGCGTGGCCATGGCGCAAGCCTAAGCGCTGGTGCCGTTGTGCGGGCTGGGCGCGGACAGGGGAGAATGCCCGGCGTGATTGTCGACTGCGCGATGTACCGGGACGGCCGCCGCTCCCCTGCGCCCGGGGACTTCTCGGACGCCCTCGACGAGGCGCGGGCGACCGGTGACGCCTTCCTCTGGGTCGGCATGCACGAGCCGACGGAGGAGGAGTTCGAGCACGTCAGCCGCGAGTTCGGGCTGCACAAGCTGGCCGTCGAGGACGCGCTGACCGCGCATCAGCGCCCCAAGCTGGAGGTGTACGACGACTCGCTGTTCGTCGTCCTGAAGCCGGTGGTGTACGACGACGACGCGGCCACGGTGACCACCGGCGAGCTGATGGTCTTCATCGGCGACTCCTTCGTGGTCACGGTCCGGCACGGCGAAGGGGCGGCGCTGGCCGCCGTACGCCACCGGCTGGAGCAGGAGCCGGAGGTGCTGCGGCACGGCCCGACGGCGGTGCTGTACGCGGTGTCGGACGCGGTGGTCGACCACTACATCGAGGTGGCGGCCGAGCTCCAGGCGGACCTGGAGGAGCTGGAGGCGGAGGTCTTCGCCCCGCACGCGACGGACACCAAGAACACCGCCGCCCGGATCTACGGCTTCAAGCGGCAGGTACTGGAGTTCCGCAGGGCGACGAGCCCCCTGCTCCAGCCGATGGACCGGCTGGCCTTCGGGAACGTGCCGTTCGTGCACGAGCACGCGCTGCCGTTCTTCCGCGACGTCGCCGACCACCTCACCAAGGCCAACGAGTACATCGAGGGCCTGGACCGGCTGCTCTCCGACGCGCTGGCCGCGCACCTGGCGCAGATGGGCGTCCGGCAGAACGACGACATGCGCAAGATCTCGGCCTGGGCGGCCATAGCGGCGGTCCCGACGATGGTGGCGGGGATCTACGGGATGAACTTCGACCACATGCCGGAGCTCCGGCACGCCTGGGGGTATCCGGGGGTGCTGGTGGTGATGGCCGTGGCGTGCCTGGGCCTGTACCGGCTGTTCAAGAGCCGCGGCTGGCTCTGAGCGCCGCTCCCGCCCGGGATGGCTGCGAGGGGCGAATCCCGCTCAGGCGAGTCCGGGAACGCCGGTGGGGGCGCCGTCCAGGGCGCCCAGCCGCTCCGGCAGGCGCAGGCTGATCATCCGGTGCCAGCCGGCGAACCGCTCGTACGCGTACGTCCCGCGGATGCCGGTGGCCAGGGCGGCGGACTTGGCCGCGGGCCAGTGCAGCAGCCGGCCCATGTGGTCCATGACGGCGAGGCTGACGTCGCGGTAGACGACGATCTCGACGAGGGCGCTCTCGCGCAGCACCCGGTGGATGGTCCGCCCGTGTCCCTCGCGGGCGAGGCGGAGCAACTCCTCGTGGCAGTAGGAGAGGTGGTTGTCCTCGTCGTGGCTGATCTTGCGGATGGCCCTGCCGACCTCGGGGTGGTCCCCGAAGTGCTTCACGAGCATGGTCATCTGGTCGGCGGCGCGCTGTTCCGTGACCCGGCTGTGCGCGAGGTAGACGACGATGTCCTCCTCGGTCAGCGGCTCGTCGCGGCGCAGCTTCTCGTGCGTGAGGCCGATGCCGCGCCGCTCCAGCAGCATGGTGTAGTCGGTCTCGGGCGGTACGGGGACGGCCGGCAGGCCCCTCTTGCGCAGCAGGGCCCGGAAGATCCGGCCGTGTTTGTCCTCGTCGGCTCCGTGCCGGGTGATCTTGGGCGCGAGGTCGCGCATGCTGTCGGGCACCAGGGCCGCGATCCTGGCGTTCTCCCAGCCACCCTGTGACTCCCCGCTGGCGGCGATGGAGCAGAAGAGCTGGAAGGAGTCGTCGTGGTCGACGATCTCCTGGAACAGGCTGCGGGCAGAGAGCATGCATCGAGTCAAGGGCCGATTCCGGGAGCGGGCAACCGGATGGCGGGGCCGCTCGGCCGAATGAGCGAGTACGGCGGACGGGGCCCGGGGCGTAACCCGGCGGGCCCCGCACGCGTTGTGCGGGGTGTCGGCCGTGGCGGGGAAGACCCCCGAGCCCCCACCACGGCCGCAGGCTTCCCGCCCACGCGCCGGCCCTGCTCGGCGGTCGGCCGGAGACCGCGCGTCGGCCCGGGCCGGCGGTCAGGCGAGGCCGGCGCGCTCCAGGGCTTCGGATCCGGTGCGCAGGGCGGTGATCCGCTCCTCCAGGGTGAAGCCGGCCGGGGCGAGCGTGAGCGTGGTGACCCCGGCCTCGGCGTAGGCCCGCATGCCGTCCGCGATCCGCTCGACGGAGCCGAGCAGGGTGGTGGAGTCGATCAGCGCATGCGGGACGGCCGCGGCGGCGCCCGTCTTGTCGCCCGCCAGGTACTTGTCCTGGATCTCGGCGGCTTCCTTCTCGTAGCCCATGCGCTGGGCGAGCTGGTTGTAGAAGTTCTGCTTCCGGCTGCCCATGCCGCCGACGTACAGGGCGGTGTACGGGCGGAACATGTCGGCCAGGGCGCCGACGTCCTCGCCGACGGCCAGCGGCACCGTCGGGCACACGTCGAAGCCGTCCATCGTCAGCCCGGCCTTCTCGCGGCCGGCCCGGATGTGGGTGAGGGCGGTGGCCTCCAGGTGCTCGGCGGCCGGGAAGATCAGCAGGGCGCCGTCGGCGATCTCGCCGGTCTGCTCCAGGTTCTTCGGGCCGATGGCGGCGATGTAGAGCGGGATGTGCTCGCGCTCCGGGTGCACGGTGAGCTTGATCGGCTTGCCGGGGCCGCCGGGCAGCGGGAGGGTCCAGTGCTCGCCCTCGTAGGTCAGCCGCTCACGGGTCATCGCCTTGCGGACGATCTCCACGTACTCCCGCGTCCGGGCGAGCGGCCTGTCGAACTTCACGCCGTACCAGCCCTCCGAGACCTGGGGGCCGGAGACGCCGAGGCCGAGCCGGAAGCGGCCCTTGGTGAGCGAGTCCAGGGTGGCGGCCGTCATGGCCGTCATCGCGGGCTGGCGGGCCGGGATCTGCATGATCGCCGAGCCGACGTCGATGCGCTCGGTCTGGGCCGCGACCCAGGCCAGCACCGTGGGGGCGTCCGAGCCGTAGGCCTCGGCGGCCCAGCAGACGTCATAGCCGAGGCGGTCGGCCTCCTGGGCGACGGCCAGGTTGTCGGCGTCCATGCCAGCGCCCCAGTAGCCGAGATTGATGCCGAGCCGCATGTGTCGTCCCCTTACCGGTTTACCGATCAGTAACGTTCGTGTGCCGGGACTGTAGCGTGCCCGGCTCCGGGGCGGCAGTGCCCCAGTAGTCTCAGCGTTCATGGAGCAGAGGCATCTCGGCCGCACCGGACTGCGCGTGTCCCGGCTCGGCCTCGGCACCCTGACCTGGGGCCGGTCCGCGGAGGGACCGGACGAGTCGGGCGCGGCAGAGCAGTTGAAGACGTTCTGGGAGGCGGGCGGGACGCTCGTCGACACCGCCGACGTGTACGGGGGCGGGGAGGCGGAGTACATCCTCGGGCAGCTCATCGGCGGGCTCGTGCCCCGCCGGGACCTGGTCATCGCGACCAAGGCGGGCAGCGTGCCGGATCCCGAGCGGCGCTTCGACGGTTCGCGCGGCCATCTGCTGGCCGCGCTCGACGACTCCCTGGCGCGGCTGGGCACGGACCACGTGGACCTGTGGCAGGTCCACGCCTTCGACCCGTCGACCCCGCTGGAGGAGACCCTCCAGGCGCTGGACCTGGCGGTGAGCAGCGGCCGGGCCCGGTACGCGGGCGTGTCCGGCTTCAGCGGCTGGCAGCTGGCGAAGGCGGCGACCTGGCAACTGGCGGCGCCGGGGGTGCGGACGCGGCTCGCCTCGACCCAGATGGAGTACTCCCTCCTCCAGCGGGGCGTGGAACGGGAGGTCCTCCCGGCCGCCCTGGACCTGGGTGTCGGCCTGCTCCCCTCCTCGCCGCTGGGCCGCGGGGTGCTGACGGGCAAGTACCGGGACGGCATCCCGGCGGACTCCCGCGGCGCCTCGGCCGCGATGGGCGGCTTCGTGGACCCGTACCTGGACGATGCGGCGAGCCGGATCGTGGACGCGGTGGCCACGGCGGCCCACGGCCTCGCGGTGACCCCCCTGCAGGTCGCCCTGGCGTGGGTCAGAGACCGGCCGGGGGTGGTCGCGCCGATCGTCGGTGCGCGGACGTCCGCGCAGCTCGGGGCGGCTCTGTCGGTGGAGGCCCTTAGTCTTCCGGAGGAGATCTGCCGGGCGCTGGACGATGTGTCGGCGCCCGTGCACCGCTATCCCGATCAGGACTGGAGCACGCTGTGAGTACGGACCGCCACGCCGCTGCCGCGGACCAACCGGCCCCCGACGCCGCGGCCGGCCACAAGGCCCCGCACGGCGAACCCGCGGCCGCACCCGACCCGCAGCCCGACCCCGCCCCGTCGTCCGCCCAAGCGGGGCCCGAGGCGGAGCCCGCGCACGCGGGAGCCGAGCCCGCACATGACGGAGCCGAGGACGGGGCCGAGTCCTTGACGGGCGAAGCCGGGGCCCAGGCCGAACCCGCGCACGACGAAGCGGCGGGCGAAGCCGAGCCCGCACACGGCGAAGCCGGGGACGGGGACGAGCCCGTGCGCGGCGGAGCCGGGGACACGGGGGCCGAGGCCCCGGACGGGGCAGCGGGCCGCCCGGGGGCCGAAGGCGCGGGCTCCGCCGGGCACGGCGAGGACGGAAGCGGGGGGCCGGGGGCGGAGCCCCCGGTTTCGGGAAGGGGCGGGGTGGGGGAAGGCCCCGCAGGGTCGGACACAGGCGCGGAGGACCCGGCCGCGGCACCGGTGCTCAGCGAGGCCGAGGCCGAACTGGCCGCGCAGAAGATCGAGCGGGAGCGCATCGCCCGGCGCAAGGCGGAGCGGCAGGCCCCGGTCGACGCGGGCGGCAAGCTCAGCGGCAAGGCCGCCGACCTGCTGGCCGCCGTACGGGCCGTGGAGAGCGGCGAGAAGCCGGCCCCGCGCTACTTCGACGAGGCCCCGACCGCACCCCGCAAGCCGGCCCCGGCCGCCCCCGCCGCCCCGGTGGCTCCCCCCGCGCCGTCCAGGCCCGCTCCCCCGGCGAGCCCCGCGGCCGTCGAGGGCGTGCGCAGCGTGCTCGCCCGGGGCGGCGCCCCGGAGGCCCTGGCCGGACCCGCTGCCACCGCCCTCGGCGAGGACGCCGCCGAGCAGCTCACCGAGAACCCCTGGCGGCTCCTCGCGCTCGCCGGCATCCGCCCCACGCAGGCCGACGGCTTCGCCCGCGCCCTCCTCGGCCCCGAGGCCGGGCCCGGGGACGAGCGGCGCGCCGCCGCCCTTGTGGGCTGGCTCCTGGAGCAGGCCGCGCTCAAGGGGCACACCGCCCTGGAGGCGCCGGTGCTGCGGTCGGCCCTCGCCCAGTACGGCGTGCCGGACCCCGACCACGCCCTGGAGGAGGCCATCGGCGACGGCGCGGTGCTGGTCTTCCACGAACCGCTCGGCCCGCCGCCCGCAGAGGGTGAGGAAGCGCCCGTACGGATCCTCGTGGGCCTTGAGGGATACGCCCTGGCCGAGGAGAGCCTGGCCGACGGCCTGGCCCGGCTCGCCAACACCTTCGACGCCCCCGCCGACTGGGACGAGGCCGCCACCGGCCCGGGCGCCGAGCTGATCCGAGCCGTCGCCGCCCACGGCCTGGTCACCCACACCGGAGGCGAGGCCGCCCGCGCCGAGCCGCTGGCCCTGGTGGCGGCCGCCCGGGAGCTGGGCCTGCGCGTCTGCCTCGCCGCGCACGCGCCCGCGCCCGGGTCCGTCACCGTGGCGGATCTGCTCGCCGGGTCGCAGGGGCCCGGCCGGGACGCCGACGGGCAGTTCGCACTGGACCTGCTCGTCGTGCTGGACGCGCCGCAGCTGGACGTGGAGACCGCGGCCGCGCTCGTCGAGTCCGTGCCCGACGGGGCCCGCCTGGTGCTGTCCGGGGACCCGGGCGTCCTGGGATCCGCCGGACCGGGCCGGGTGTTCGCCGATGTGCTGGCGGCCCGCGCCTTCCCGCAGCCGGTCTCCCGCACCCCCGACCCCGGCCCCCTCGGGGAGCTCGTCTCCGGGATCGGGATCGGTGAGCTGAACCAGGTCGACGCCCCCGGCAAGGAGGTCGTCATCGTGCCCGTGCGCGACGCCGGGGAAGCGGTGCACCGCACGGTGCAGCTCGTGGCCGAGTCGGTGCCACGCGCCTTCGGGATCCCGGCGGAGGCCGTCCAGGTGATCACACCGGGCCACGGCGGCTCGGCGGGCACCCGCGCCCTGAACGCGGCCCTCAAGGAACGGCTGAACCCCGGCCCCGGCCGGTTCGGCGGTTTCGACCCCGGCGACCGGGTCGTGCAGGTGCCCTCGCCCGGGCGGGCCGTGCCGGCGACGGTGGTCTCGGCCGACGCGGAGGGGCTCCACCTGGACGCCGCGGGCGGGCGGATCCTCGTACCGAGGGAGCAGGTGGAGTCGCAGGTGCGGCACGGCTGGGCGGTGACGGCGCACCAGGCCGTCGGCGCGCGCTGGCCGGCGGTGGTCGTCGTCCTGCCCGGTGACGCGGCCCAGGCCCTGTCGCGGGACTGGGTGTACACCGCGTTCGGCCGGGCCGAGCGACACCTGTCCGTGGTGCACGGCGTCGACCAGGCACTGGCGCACGCCGTCGCGCAGGAGCTGCCGAAGCCGCGTACGACCCGGCTGACGGGTCTGCTGCGGGCCCTCGTGGCGGCGCAGGAGCAGCCGGAGTAGCGCGCCTGCGGCCCCGTCCCGCGAGGGGACGGGGCCGCAGGACCGGCAGCGGGGGCGCTCAGGCCGGGGCGGATCAGGCCGGGGCCAGCCCCGGAAGCTCCGTCGCCTCGTCGTCCTCTTCCTCGTCGTCCACCTCGTGCTCGTCGACTTCTTCGTCGTCGAAGACGGAGCTGATGTCGAAGCGGTGCAGCACGTCCTCCTGGTCGATGTCGCCGAAGGGCGAGCCCAGCCACTCCCCCGGTTCCGGGACGTCCTCGGCGGCGGCGATCCAGAGGGTGGAATCCCCTTCCTCCAGGCCGAACTCCTTGTAGCGGGAGGCGATCTCGTCCGGCTCGTACTCCCCGAAGAGCACGCCCAGCGCGCCCGCCGAGTCCTCCACGGGCTCGGCGTCCCGGTCGTGCGCAGCCACCCGCTGGGCCTGGGCGACCAGTCTCTGCGGTTCCACGACGGCGTAGTCGCGGCGGATGAGCACGCTGAAGGCGGTGGGCTCGGCGGGGCCGGTGTACGGGACTCCGTCCTCGGGCGTCGGGATCTCGAACGGGGTGACCTCGTCGTACCGGTCGTAGAGGAGTTCGTCGTACTCCTCGGCGGCTGCGGCGAGTTCGTTGAATGCGGCGTAGACGGCCGGGTCCTCGTCCCCGATCCTGCTCTCGACCGCGGCGAGGTGACGGTCGAGCGCGGCCTTGACCGCCTCGGCGGCGGCGCGTACCTCGGCAACAGTGGGCAGAGCGGCATCAGACATAGTGCAGACGCTATCCGTAGCAGGCGTGTGCCCGCACAATAGATGCGATGCCGGAATACGAATTTGTCGACGTGTACGTGCCCCGCGGCGTCCCTCGCAAGGAGGCGACCCGCCTGTTGACCGACCATGCCGAGTACGGGAACTGGGAGCTCGACCGCCTGACCCTGCACCGGGACGGCAGCCGCCGCGTGCGACTGCGCCGCCGGATCATCCGCCAGGTCCGGGCGACCTGGTGACGCGGTCCCCGTACGGACGTGCCGTACGGGGACACTTGTCCTGACAGTCCGTCAGGCCGCGTTGCGGGACCGGCGGTAGAGCACGGCTCCGGCCAGCAGCAAGCCGCCGGCGAGCGGGACGGCCACGCCGAGGGTGTCACCGGCACCGGTCGCGGCAAGACCCGCGCGCTGCCCGGGCGCGATCCCGGACCCCGTGCCGGGCCCCTGGCCGGGGGAGGCGGGGGTAGCCGGCGTACCGGGCCCGCCGGGAGTACCCGGCTGGCCGGGGGTGCCCGGAGTACCCGGCTGACCCGGAGTACCCGGCTGGCCGGGGGTGCCCGGATGGCCGGGGTGCTGCCCGCCGCCGGGGTGGCCCGGGGTGCCGGGCCGGCCGGGGTGCTCCGGGTTGCCGGGGTGTTCGGGGTGACCCGGCGTGCCCGGGTTGCCCGGGTGGTCCTCGTCGCACGGCTCGTCCGGCCCGTCGGGCCCGCCCGGCTGACCCGGGTGCCCGGGAGTGTCGGGGTGACCGGGAGTACCCGGGTGACCGGGAGTACCGGGGTGACCGGGAGTACCCGGGTGACCGGGAGTACCCGGGTGACCGGGGGTACCCGGATTGCCCGGGTGGTCCGTGCGGTCCGGGCCGTGGGAGCCGTTCGAACAGCGGTTCCCGAAGGCCGGGTTCAGGCCTCCCACCACCGTGACCGAATTGCCGCAGACGTTCACCGGCGCGTCCACCGGAGCCTGCACGTTGTTCCCGGACAGCACGCCCGGGGAGTTCGCGGCATGGCCGGAGGCGCCGGAATCCGCGTGTGCGTACCCTCCGCCCAGCGCGAGAACACCTCCTGCGGCCGCCATGGTGATCAGGGTCTTCCTGGTGGTGCCGGCTGCGTGTCGTCGCATGTGTGTGATCCCCCTGCTGTGTAAGAACCGGGCCCCAAAGCCCGGCAGCCCCGGAGCGCTGGAGTGCGCTCCGGGGCCGAAGACTTCAGGTACGTCAGTGGTTGACGCAGACGTTGCCGAAGGCCGGGTTCAGCAGGCCGACCACGTTCACCGTGTTACCGCACACGTTGATCGGGATGTGGATCGGAACCTGGACGACGTTGCCGGACAGGACACCGGGGGAGCCGGCGGCCACACCCGAGGCGTCCGCGTCGGCGGCGGCGATGCCCGCACCTGCGAGAACCAGACCACCGGTGGCGGCCGCAGCAGCGACAACCTTCTTGAGCATTGTTCCTCCTAGTTGGCAATGCGGTCCCAGCCGCGGACCGCACCACCTGTAACGAGGAAGGATCACCAGGGCTACGAGCGTATGAGCGCATTCACTCTTCTCAGTGGAATGCGCACACCTTCCCGAATCTCAGCAGTTGTCGATGAATCGGTCGAGCACCCGCACGCCGAACTTGAGGCCGTCCACCGGCACCCGCTCGTCCACCCCGTGGAACATCCCGGCGAAGTCGAGCTCCGGTGGCAGCTGCAGCGGCGCGAAACCGAAGCAGCGGATGCCCAGGTCGTCGAAGGACTTGGCGTCCGTGCCGCCCGAGAGCATGTACGGAACGGCGCGCGCGATCGGGTCCTCCGCCTTGAGGGCGCCCTGCATGGCGTCCACGAGCCTCCCGTCGAAGTCCGTCTCCAGGGCCTTGTCCCCGTGCACGTCCTCGCGCTTCACCCGCGGACCGAGGATCCGGTCGAGGTCGGCGAAGAACTCGTCCTCGTAACCGGGCAGGAAGCGCCCGTCCACGTGCGCGGTGGCCTGGCCGGGGATGACGTTGACCTTGTAGCCGGCGCCCAGCATCGTCGGGGCGGCCGAGTTCCTCAGGGTCGCGCCGACCATCTTGGCGATGCCGCCGAGCTTGGCGAGCGTCGCATCCATGTCGTCCGGGTCGAGGGGGGTGCCCAGGCCGTCCGAGAGCTCGTCCAGGAAGGACCGGACGGTCTTGGTCACGCGCACCGGCCACTGGTGGCGGCCGAGCCGGCCCACGGCCTCGCAGAGTTCCGTGATGGCGTTGTCGTTGTTCGTCATCGAGCCGTGGCCCGCGGTGCCCTCCACCGTGAGCCGCATCCAGTGCATGCCCTTCTGGGCCGTCTCCACCAGGTAGAGCCGCAGGTTCTCGTTGACGGTGAACGAGAAGCCGCCCACCTCGCCGATCGCCTCGGTGACCCCGTCGAACAGCTCCGGGTGCTTGTCCACCAGGTGCCGGGCGCCGTAGATGCCGCCCGCCTCCTCGTCGGCGAGGAAGGCCAGCACGATGTCCCGGGGTGGCTTGCGCCCGCTGCGCAGCCGGTCGCGTACGACGGCCAGCGTCATCGCGTCCATGTCCTTCATGTCGACGGCGCCGCGGCCCCACACGCAGCCGTCGGCGATCTCGCCCGCGAAGGGGTCGTACGTCCAGTCGGCCGCGTTCGCCGGCACCACGTCGGTGTGCCCGTGGATCAGCAGCGCCGGGCGCGAGGGGTCCTCCCCCTCGATCCGGGCGACGGTCGACGCGCGCCCCTTGTGGGACTCGAAGATCTGCGGCTCCAGCCCGACCTCGGCGAGCTTCTCGGCGACCCACTCGGCGGCCTTGCGCTCGCCCGGGCCGGAGTGGTCCCCGTAGTTGCTGGTGTCGATCCGGATGAGGTCCCGGCAGAGGTCGACGACCTCGTCCTCGCCGGAGACGGTCCTGCCCGCGCTCGAATCGCTCACGCTGCTTCCTCCCACTGATCGGTGCCGACTGCCTCCCCATCCTCCCGCTTCGGGCCGCCGACCCCAAGGGCGTTCCCCGGCCGCCGGGGGCTGCCGGGCCCCGGAGGGGGGTGTGATCGAGGACCCCGGAATGTTTGGTAATGTTTTCCACGTCGGAACGGCCCAGGGCCGCGAGACAGACACCTTGTCCGGGTGGCGGAATGGCAGACGCGCTAGCTTGAGGTGCTAGTGCCCTTTATCGGGCGTGGGGGTTCAAGTCCCCCCTCGGACACCAGCGAGAGAACCCCACATCATGTGGGGTTTTCTGCGTTTGCGCCCAGGCCTGACCCGGCCCGTCCGGGCCGACGGAAAGGACCCCGCCGTGGCGGGGTCCTTTCTCATGAGCGCGGGGGTCAGCGGCGGGCGGCGATCTCCGCGACCCGGCCGCGGACCAGGAACCAGCCGCCGACCAGTGCGGCGGCGATGGCGGGGACGCACAGCACCGTGGTGCGGCCGACGCCGCCGTCGCACCACATCAGGACCAGCACGGTGAGCAGGAACGCCAGCGTGATGATCTGGGTGTACGGGGCCCAGGGCAGGCGGTACGCGGGGCGCTCCAGGCTGCCCTGCTGCGCGCGGCGCCAGAAGTGGAGGGAACAGAGCATGACCATGCCCCAGGTGCCCAGGATGCCCAGCGAGGCGAAGTTGAGGACGAGCTCGAAGGCGTCCTTCGGCATGAGGTAGTTCAGCCCGACGCCGGCGAGGCCGAAGGCGGCGGTGAACAGGACGCCGCCGTAGGGCACCTTGCCCTTGTTCATGCGGGCGGTGAACTTCGGCGCGGAGCCGGACATGGCCATCGAGCGCAGGATGCGGCCGGTGGAGTAGAGGCCGGAGTTCAGGCTGGAGAGGGCCGCGGTCAGCACGACCAGGTTCATGATGCCGGCGGTGCCGGGGATGCCGAGCTTGTCGAAGACGGTGACGAAGGGGCTCTGGTCGCCGGAGTAGGCGGTGTACGGCAGGAGCATCGCGAGCAGGACGACGGAGCCGACGTAGAAGAGGCCGACGCGCCACATGATCGAGTTGATCGCCTTCGGCATGATCTTCTCGGGGTTCTCGGTCTCACCCGCGGCGACGCCGCACAGCTCGACGGAGGCGTAGGCGAAGACGACGCCCTGGACCACCAGGAGCATCGGCAGGACCCCGGACGGGAAGATGCCGCCGTTGTCGGTGATGGTGGACAGGCCCGGGGTGTGGCCGCCGATGTCGTGGCTGGTGGCGACGAGGTAGATCGCGACGACCAGGAAGACCGCAAGGGCGGCGACCTTGACGAGGGAGAACCAGAACTCCATCTCGCCGAAGTACTTCACCGAGATCAGGTTCGCGGTGAGGACGACGGCGAGGGCGATCAGGGCCAGGACCCACTGCGGGACGCTGGTGAACATCGACCAGAAGTGCGCGTAGGTCGCGGCGGCCGTGATGTCGGCCACAGTGGTGGTCGACCAGTTCAGGAAGTACAGCCAGCCGGCCGTGTAGGCGCCCTTCTCCCCCATGAACTCGCGCGCGTACGAGACGAACGCGCCGGAGGACGGGCGGTAGAGCACGAGCTCGCCCAGGGCCCGCACGACGAAGAAGGCGAAGATGCCGCACACCGCGTAGGCGATGGCGAGCGAGGGGCCCGCGTTGGCGAGCCGTCCGCCCGCGCCGAGGAACAGGCCGGTGCCTATCGCTCCGCCGATCGCGATCATGTTGATGTGGCGGGACTTGAGGTCCTTGCTGTAGCCCTCGTCGCCGGCGTCGACATGGCGGGAGGGCGCCGGGGCGGTGGCCTCGGTCAGGGTGCGGTCACTCATGTAGGACTTCGCCTTCGTGGGTGGGACAGGCAGGTCCGGGCGCCGCGCAGGGGAGCTGGGTGGTGTCACCTGTGCGGGTGGGCCGGTGGTTTTGTCGACACAGGAGACCACGAGCTCCGCCACCGGCCCAAACCCGGTCTCTGCACACAGAGGCCCCCGGCGACCATGGAAACGGGCGCCCGGGGCCTCGTAGGGGCATGAAAGCGAGGGACGCGCCTCAGTCGCTAGGGGTGGTGCTCGCCGCCTGATCGAGGCGGAAGGCCTCGTTCCCCAGGCCGATGCGGGCGTGCACCTCGGGGCGGTTGCGGCGCAGGAGGGCCCCGTGGAGCAGGCCGCAGGCCGCGGCGGCGGCGATGACCCCGGGGAGCACCCAGCTGAGGGCGGAGCCCTTCTCGGCGCCGACCAGGACGCCGAAGTCCTTGACCGTGTAGACGGCGATGGCGAGCAGGGCGACGCCGGCGGCCCCGGCGGCGAGCAACCGCCAGACCTGGGCGCCGGCCGTGCCGCGGCGGACGAAGAAGGCGATCACCGCGAAGGAGGCGGCGGCCATGAGGAGCGTCACGCCGAGGGCGCCGACGCTGCCCATCCAGGTGAACAGGTGCAGGACGGGCGCCGTGGGGTCGCCGGCCGGGTGGCTGTCGGTGAGGGCGAAGGCGAGGACGACGAGGGTGGCGATGACGGTCTGGAGGAGGGAGCCGGTGGCGGGGGCCCCGGTGCCCGCGCTGGTGCGGCCGAAGGCGGCCGGGAGCAGGCCTTCGCGGCCCATGGCGAAGGCGTAGCGGGCCACGACGTTGTGGAAGCTGAGCATGGCCGCGAACATGCCGGTCACGAACAGGACGTGCAGGACGTCGGTGAAGGCGGCGCCGAGGAGCCCTTCGGTGAGCTGGAACAGCAGCCCGGGGCCGGCTTCGGCGGAGGTCTTGATGACCTCGGAGGGGCCGGTGGCCACGGTGAGGGCCCAGGCGCTGAGGGCGAAGAAGAGGGCCACGAAGCCGACGGCGAGGAACATCACGCGGGAGACGACGATGTGCGGCTTGCTGGTCTCCTCGGCGTAGACCGGGGACTGCTCGAAGCCGACGAAGGCGGCGATGCAGAAGCAGAGGGCCGTGCCGAGGCCGGCGCCGCCGAGGGTGGCGGGGTTGAACGCGTGCAGTGACAGGCCCTGGGGGCCGGGGTCGCCGAGGGCGGCGACGTCGAAGGCGACGACGAGCACGCATTCGATGAGGAGCAGGACGCCGAGGACCCGGGCGTTGAGGTCGATCTTGAGCCAGCCGAGGGCGCCGGTGACGGCGACCGCGATCAGGGCCGGTATCCACCAGGCGAGCTCGGTGTCCAGGTAGGTGGCGAAGAGGCCGGAGATCTCGAAGCCGAGGATGCCGTAGACGCCGGCCTGCATGGCGCTGTACGCGACGAGGGCGACGAACGAGGCGCCGGCGCCCGCCGTGGGGCCGAGGCCGCGGGCGATGTACGCGTAGAAGGCGCCGGCGTTGTGGACGTGCCGGCTCATCTCGGCGTATCCGATGCTGAACAGCGCGAGCACGGCGCCGAGGATGACGAAGAGCAGGGGCTGGCCGACGATGCCCATCACACCGAAGGTGGTGGGCATCACGCCGGCGACCACCATCAGGGGGGCGCTGGCGGCGAGGACGGAGAGCAGCAGGCCGGCGGTGCCGAGGCGGTCGGCGCGCAGGGCCCGGTCCTGGCCCTTGTACGTACGGATCTCGGCCGGGTCCGTGAGCGTGGTGGATCTGCCCGTCGGCATGGCGGGGGGTCCTTTCGGGAAGGGCGAGCGGAGGGTCGAGCGGGGTGCGGGGCGGTGCGTCAAGCGGTGCCGAGCGCGGCGTTGCGCGCGGCGAGGAAGGCCTTGTGCGGGTCGAGGTCCGGGTAGGACCAGGGGGCGCGGGTGGCATGGCGGCCGATGCGGTGGAAGAGGGCGGCGGCCTCGGCGGGGCGGCCCTCGCAGAGCTTGGCGTGGGCGAGGAAGTTGAGGTCGACGCGGTTGCGGGGGTGGTCCTCGCGCTCCCACTCCAGCCACCAGTCGAAGGCTGAGCGCAGGACCTGGCGGGCCCGGCGGCTGGACCAGTGGGCGGCGGCGCTGTCGGGGGTACGGCCCTCGGTGGCGGCGAGCACCCGGTAGCGCTCGGCGTGGGCGATCACGGGGAGTACGGCGAGCGGGGAGTCGGCCGGGGACTCCTCGGCGGCCCAGGCGGCGAAGTCGTAGACCTCGTGGAGCGGGTCGTGGCCGGCGGCGGGGGTGTGCTCGGCCAGCTTGGCGACCATCAGGTGGTGGGCGTGGTGGTGCTCGCGGTGGCGGGCACGGACCTGGTCGAAGTGGCGGCTGAACTCCTCCTCGGTCCCGTAGACGCGGGAGAGCATGAGCAGCCCCAGCCACGGGGTCGGATCGGCGGGGAGCAGGGCGGCGGCCCGACGGCAGGCCTCCTCGGCCGCCTCGGGCGTGCCCTTGCGGCGCAGGGCCGTGAAGACGGCGGCGCAGGCGAGGAGGGTGGCGGCGTCGGCGCTGTCGGGTTCGGCCAGCAGCCATTCGCGGGCCCAGGCGGTGGCGGCCGGGGTTTCGGCGAGGACGGTGACGCGGTGGCCGCGGCGGTCCCAGTCGTCGCCGGTGGCGACGAGGAGGGACCGGGCCGTGGCCCACCGGCCCTGGGTGAACTGGGACCGCACGTCGACGAGTTCGACGTCGCACAGGGCCGGGTCGAAGAGCTGGGCGTCCCGCTTGCGGGCGCGGCCGAGGGGCGGCGGAGGCGGGGACATCCGCGGGATTCCCTCCATGACACGGGCGCGGGCGGACGGTTCGACTTGGATGATCACGCACAGCAAAGCGGTAGGCACAGCTCCGCGTCAAGGTCCAGTCCACTGCGTGGCGGGTTTCAACTGGTCTCACCGTGAGGTGAGTTGGTGGGGTTCATCCGGTTCGGCGCCGTGGCGGCCCGGCCCGTAGGGTGGCGGGATGACCACGTACGAAGACCTCCCCCCGTATCTGCTGGGCTTCCCCGGGCCCCTGCGCGACACGCTGGTGGCAGCGGTGCTGAGCGGCGCGAAGACCGCGACGACGGGGCTGTTGCCCGAGTACGAGGCCGAGGGCGAGCCGCTGCGGGTGCCGGGTGCGCGCAGTGTGCTGGTGGACTCGCAGGAGCGGGCGGTGGCGGTGGTGGAGGTCACCGAGGTCCGGGTGCTGAGGCTGGCCGAGGTGGACCTCCAGCATGCGCTGGACGAGGGCGAGGGGTACGCCTCCGTGGCCGAATGGCGCGCCTCGCACGAGCGGTTCTGGCACAGCCCGCCGGTCCGGGCGGCGCTCGGCGACCCGGAGTACACGGTGGACGACGACACGCTGGTGGTCGCGGAGCGGTTCCGCGTGGTGACCGCTCTGCCCGAGCCGTCGTAAGCCGTCTTCGGCCGGGCGGCCCTCAGCCCACCGCGCCGGCCGCCGCCCTGGCCGCCGTACGGGCCGAGAAGATGCAGCCGCCCAGGAAGGTGCCTTCCAGCGCCCGGTAGCCGTGGACGCCGCCGCCGCCGAAACCGGCCGCCTCACCCGCCGCGTACAGGCCCGGCAGCGGTTCCCCGGCCGCCGTCAGGACCCGGGAGGACAGGTCGGTCTCCAGGCCGCCCAGCGACTTGCGGGTGAGGATCGAGAGCCGGACCGCGATCAGCGGCCCCGCCTTGGGCTCCAGGATCCGGTGCGGGGCGGCGGTGCGGATCAGCTTGTCGCCGAGGTACCTGCGGGCGCCGTGGATCGCCGTGACCTGGAGGTCCTTGGTGAAGGGGTTGGCGATCTCCCGGTCCCGGGCCACGACCTCCCGGCGGACGGTCTCCTCGTCCAGCAGGTCCTCCTTCGTGACCGCGTTCATCCCGCGCACCAGGGACGCGAGGTCGCGCTCCACGACGAAGTCCGCGCCCTGCTCCATGAAGGCCTTCACCGGGCCGGGTACGGCCTGTCGTGCGCGGTCGATGACGTCGCGGATCGACTTGCCCGTCAGGTCCGGGTTCTGCTCGGATCCCGAGAGGCCGAACTCCTTGCCGATGATGCGCTGGTTGAGCACGAACCAGGTGTGGTCGTGCCCGGTCTTCATGATGTGGTCGAGGGTGCCGAGCGTGTCGAAGCCGGGGAAGAGCGGTACGGGCAGCCGCTTGCCGGTGGCGTCCAGCCAGAGCGAGGACGGGCCGGGCAGGATGCGGATGCCGTGCCGGGCCCAGATCGGGTTCCAGTTCCCGATGCCCTCGGTGTAGTGCCACATCCGGTCCTTGTTGATGTGGCTGGCGCCCGCCTCCTCCGCGATGCCGAGCATCAGGCCGTCCACGTGCGCCGGGACGCCGGAGAGCATCCGCTGCGGCGGCGTACCGAGCCGGGCCGGCCACTGCTCGCGCACGAGGTCGTGGTTGCCGCCGATGCCCCCGCTGGTCACGATCACCGCCTGGGCGCGCAGGGAGAAGGCGCCGGTGGCCTCCCGGCTGCTCGCGGTCCCCCGTACGGCGTCCGACGGCGCGAGGATCTCCCCGGTCACCGTGTCCAGGGCTCCGGCGGTGCGGGAGAGGCCGGTGACGCGGTGGCGGAACCGGAGGTCGACCAGGCCGCGGGCCGCCCCGGCGCGCACCCGCTGCTCGAAGGGGGCGACGAGGCCCGGGCCGGTGCCCCAGGTGATGTGGAAGCGGGGGACGGAGTTCCCGTGGCCGTTCGCGTCGTAGCCACCGCGCTCGGCCCAGCCGACCACCGGGAAGAAGCGGACGCCCCGGGCGTGCAGCCAGGGCCGCTTCTCGCCGGCCGCGAAGTCCACGTACGCCTCGGCCCAACGGCGCGGCCAGGCGTCCTCCTCGCGGTCGAAGCCGGCGGTACCGAACCAGTCCTGGAGGGCGAGTTCGCGGCTGTCCTTGATCCGCATGCGGCGCTGTTCGGGCGAGTCGACGAAGAACAGGCCGCCGAAGGACCAGTGGGCCTGGCCGCCGATCGACTGCTCGGGCTCCTGGTCGATCAGGATGACCTTGCGGCCGCGGTCCACGAGCTCGGCGGTGGCGACGAGGCCGGCCAGCCCCGCACCGATCACGATCACGTCTGCGTCGTACGTCATGCGCTGCCTCGTCCTCGGGTCGGTGGTGGGGCAGATCCTTTGCTACGGAGCGGTAACCCGTCAACAGCGGTGGTTGGATGAGCCGTGTGAGTGCTGCTGATGAAGTGCTGGACGTGGTGGACCGCGAGGACCGGGTGACGGGGCAGGCCCCACGCGGCGAGGTGTACGCGCGCGGGCTCATCCACCGGTGTGTGTTCGTGCAGGCCAAGGACGCGCAGGGGCGGATCTTCGTCCACCGGCGGACGGCCTCGAAGCTGGTCTTCCCCTCGCACTACGACATGTTCGTCGGCGGGGTGCTGGGCGCGGGCGAGGGCTACGCCGAGGCGGCGCTGCGCGAGGCCGGCGAGGAACTGGGGGTGGCCGGGCTGGCGCAGCCGGAGCCACTGTTCAAGTTCCTGTACGAGGGCCCCGGCGGGGCGTGGTGGTCGTACGTGCACGAGGTGCGCTGCGCGCTGCCGGTGCGGCCGCAGGAGTCCGAGGTGGCCTGGCACGCGTGGCTGGCGGAGGAGGAGCTGGAGGCCCGGGTCGCGGGCGGGGAGTGGCCGTGGGTGCCGGACGGGCTGGAGGCCTACCGGCGGCTGCGGGAGTTCCGCCGTAGATTGGCCGGGTGATCGACTTCGTCAAGGACGTGCGCCTCTGGTTCGCACCGCAGCGGCTGCGGGACGAGGGCGAGACCCCCGACTACCGCTTCTCACTGGCCAACGAGCGGACCTTCCTGGCCTGGATCCGCACCGCGCTCGCGCTGGTGGGCGGCGGTTTCGCGGTGGACCAGTTCCTGCCGGACCTGCGGTGGGGGGTGCGCATCGGGATGGCCTTCGCGCTGCTCGCGGTGGGGGCGGCGTGTGCGCTGCGGGCGGTCAACCACTGGGTGCGGTGCGAGCGGGCGATGCGGCGAGGGGCCGATCTGCCGCTGTCCCGGTTCCCCGTGGTGCTGAGCCTGGGCGTGGGGCTGGTGGCGGCGGCGATGGTGGTGGTCGTCCTGTTCGGCTGGACCCGCGGGCGGTGACCGGCTCCCCCCGGGCCGAGCGCGACGCGGGGCTCCAGCCGGAGCGGACCCGGCTCGCGTGGCGGCGTACGACGCTGGCGTGCTCGGTGGCGGCGGTGCTGGCGCTGCGGCAGGCGGCACGCGGCTCCGGCTCGTCGGTGGAGGTGGGCGGGGCGGCGGCGATCGCGCTGGTCTGGCTGGCCTTCCTGTGGGTGGCGCACCGGCGGGTCCGGCAACTGGCCTCACCCAGACCGCCGGCCCTCGCGCCACGCGCGGCCGCGGCGGCGGTGGCATGCACGGTGGCACTGTCGGTGTTCGCGCTGGCGGTGATCCTCTAACCCGGCCACCCCGCGGACCCGCAGCCCGCGCCGAAAGCCCCGCGAGCCCGCCGCGGCGCAGGCCCGGAGTCCGGGGGCGGAAGCCGTGCGGGCCGTGCCGCACCGCCGGCCCGGAGCCGCAGGGAAAGGGCACAGGGAGCGGGACGACGGTGGGGGCGTCTTGACCGGTAGGGACGACGCGCCGCAGGCCGCGTCCGGCATCGGGCCCGGCAGGCAGGGGCGGCTGCAGGCCCTGCCCGCCGGGGGCACGCCCCGCACTCCACCGGTACCGGCCCACCGAAACCACCACCATCACCGCCCCGCACCAAACAGACGACCGGCCCCGCAACGCCCGCCAACCCACCACCCCGCCGCAACACACCACCCCGCCACCCCACTCTCCCCCGCGCGCCCCGCGGCTGGCAGGATGCCGAGCGCCCGTCAAAGCGACCCGGGGAGAGCGCAGATGACCGTCGAAGAGCCGTACCTCGTCCAGCCCGCGAACGGGGTCTACGCCTACGTCCAGCCGGACGGCGGCTGGTGCCTCAACAACGCGGGCTTCGTGAGCGACGGCGGCCGGACGCTGCTCGTCGACACCGCGGCCACCGAGCGGCGCGCCCTCGCCCTGCGCGCCGCGGTCCAGGGCGCCGGGGTGCCGCTGCCGCACATCGTGGTGAACACCCACCACCACGGCGACCACACGTACGGCAACGGGGTGTTCGCCCCCGAGGCGCTCATCCTCGGGCACGACAACTCCCGCGCCGAACAGCTCGCCGCCGGCCACCAGCTCGAAGTGATCTGGCCCGCCACCGACTTCGGGGCGATAGAGATCACCGCCCCGGACCTCACGTACAGCGAGCGGATGACCCTGCACCTCGGTGGCACGGAGGTGCAGGTGATCCACCCGGGCGTGGCGCACACCACCGGCGACTCCATCGTGTGGCTGCCCGGGCAGCGGGTCGTCTTCACGGGCGACCTCGTCTTCGCCGAGGGCACGCCGTTCCTCGCCATGGGCTCCCTGGCGGGGTCGCTGCGGGCGCTGGAGCTGCTGCGCTCGCTGGACGCGGAGACCGTCGTGCCCGGCCACGGGCCCCTGACGGATCCGTCGGCCTACGCGTCCACCGAGCGCTACCTGCGGTACGTGGAGGAAATCGCCCGCGACGGCAGGGCGAAGGGGCAGACCCCGCTGGAGGTGGCGCGCCAGGCCGACCTGGGCGAGTTCGCGGCCTGGCGGGAGAGCGAGCGGCTGGTGGCGAACCTGCACCGGGCGTACGCGGAGCTCGCGGGTGAGCCGGAGGGCGCCCCGCTGGACATCCTGGCAGTGCTACAGGACATGACGGTGATGAACGGCGGGACGCCGATCCTCTGCCACGCGTGAGCCCGGCGGGCCGGTGGGTTCCCCCATCGGCCCGCATTCACCGCCCCGCCCACTGGACGACATACCGACTGGTCGGCATGATGTCTCTCGTTGCCGGCCCATCCACCCCTCCCCACCCCCACCCCCACCCCACCCCACACCGACACCGACACCGACACCGACACCGACACCCAAACACCCACACCCACACCCACTCCGCACGGAGGAGCGCACCATGACCTCAGCGTCAGCTTCAGCCGACCCCCGGGGCCTCGACCTGGAGCGGCTGCGCGGCCATCTCGACCGCGAGCGGCCCGGGCTCGTGGCCGGGGCGCTGCGCGGCCGGCTGATCGAGGGCGGCCGGTCGAACCTCACGTACGAGATCACCGACGGGTCCGCGCGCTGGGTGGTGCGCCGCCCGCCCCTCGGCCACGTCCTGGCCACCGCCCACGACATGCGGCGCGAGCACCGGGTCATCGAGGCGCTGCACGGCACGGCCGTACCCGTCCCGGAGCCGGTGCTGCTGTGCGAGGACGAGGCGGTGCTCGGGGCGCCGTTCTACGTCATGGAGTACGTGGACGGGGTCCCGTACCGCAGCGCCGCCCAGCTCGCCGCGCTCGGTCCCGAACGCACCCGGCGGGCGGTGTTCGGCCTGGTGGACACGCTGGTCGACCTGCACGCGGTGGACCCGCAGGCGGTCGGTCTGGGCGACTTCGGCCGGCCCGAGGGCTTCCTCGACCGGCAGTTGCGCCGCTGGGGCAAGCAGCTCGCGGCCTCCCGGGGGCGGGAGCTCGCCGGGATCGACGAGCTGCACGGCTCGCTCGGCCGGGCCCTGCCCGACTCCCCCGCGCCCACGGTGGTGCACGGGGACTTCCGGCTCGACAACGTGCTGATCGGCGGCCCGGACGACACCATCCGGGCGGTGCTCGACTGGGAGATGTCCACCCTCGGCGACCCGCTGACGGACCTCGGGCTGCTGGTGATGTACAGCTCGGACCTGGGGCTGACGGACTCGCCGGTCAGCACGACGAGCGCCGCACCCGGCCACCCGGCACCGGCCGAGCTGATCGAGCGGTACGCCGCCCGCTCGGGCCGGGACACCGGGGCGATCGCCTGGTACACCGCCTTCGCCTGGTTCAAGCTCGCGGTGATCCTCGAAGGCATCCACTACCGCTACACGCTCCGGCAGACCGTCGGCGCGGGCTTCGACCGGATCGGCGAACTGGTCCCGGTCTTCATCGAGCACGGTCTGACCACCCTCCAGGAAGGCTGAGGCACACCCGCATGGACTTCGCATTCGACGCCCGGACCGAGGAACTCCGCGAGCGGCTGCTCGCGTTCATGGAGGAGTACGTCTACCCGGCGGAGCCCCTCGCCGCCGAGCAGCGCGCACGGCTGGCCTCGCCCTGGGACACCCCGGCCGTCTTCGGTGAACTGAAGGCCGAAGCGCGCCGTCAGGGTCTGTGGAACCTGTTCTTGCCGGACGCGGAATACGGCGCCGGCCTGACCAACCTCCAGTACGCCCCGCTGGCCGAGATCACCGGCCGCAGCCCGCACCTGGCGCCCACGGCGACCAACTGCGCGGCCCCGGACACGGGGAACATGGAGCTCCTGACCCAGTTCGGGAACGAGGAGCAGAAGAAGCAGTGGCTGCACCCCCTGCTGGCCGGGGAGATCCGCTCCGCGTTCGCCATGACCGAGCCGGAGGTGGCCTCCTCGGACGCGACGAACATCGAGACCCGCATCGAGCGCGACGGCGACGGGTACGTGGTCACCGGCCGCAAGTGGTTCATCTCCGGGGCGATGAACCCGGACTGCAAGATCTTCATCGTGATGGGCAAGACCGATCCGGACGGCTCCGATCCGCGCCGCCAGCAGTCGATGATCCTGGTCCCGCGCGACACCCCGGGGGTCGAGGTCCGCCGGGCCATGACCGTGTACGGGTACGAGGACCACGACCACGGCGGCCACGCCGAGGTGGTCTTCGACGGGGCCCGGGTCCCGGCGGCGAACCTGATCGGCGAGGAGGGCACGGGCTTCGCCATCGCCCAGGCCCGGCTCGGCCCGGGCCGGATCCACCACTGCATGCGGCTGATCGGCATGGCGGAGCGGGCCATCGAGCTGATGTGCCGGCGGGCCGTGGGGCGTACGGCCTTCGGCAAGGAGCTGGCCGCGCAGGGCGTCGTACAGAACTGGATCGCGGACGCCCGGGTCACCGTGGAGCAGTTGCGGCTGCTGGTGCTCAAGACGGCCTGGCTGATGGACACGGTCGGCAACCGGGGTGCCCACACCGAGATCCAGGCCATCAAGATCGCGACCCCGCGGGCGGTGGTGCGCATCCTGGACGACGCGGTGCAGCTGCACGGCGCGGGCGGGGTGAGCCAGGACTTCCCGCTGGCCGAACTGTGGGCGGCGGCCCGGACCCTGCGCCTGGCGGACGGGCCGGACGAGGTGCACCAGCGCTCGCTGGCGCACCGGGAGCTGAAGCGCTATCGCCAGGTGTAACCGGCGGCTGAAGCGCCACCGCCAGGGGTAACGGGGCCCCCGGCCCGGGGACCGGTGGGGCGTTACGGCCGCAGCGCACGCAGCAGCAGGTCGGCGAGGTGGTCGGCGACCTGCTGCGGCGTGAGCGGACCGTCCTCCCGGTACCAGGTGGACAGGTGGTGGACGGAACCGAAGTGGTAGTCCACCACCAGGTCGGCGGGGGTGGCGGTGGAGAACACGCCGGCGCGCTGGCCCTCCTCGATCAGTGCCCGGAAGCGCTCGTGGTAGCGCCGGCGCTCCGCCCGGACCTGCTTGAACTTCTCCGGGCTGAGCTGGTGCATCGAACGGAAGAAGATCGCCGCGTCGTCGAGGTTCTCGATGGTGGTGACCACGACGTCGGCCGCGGCGGCGCGCAGCCGCTCCTCGACGGGGGCGTCGGACGTGGCGACCGCGTCCAGCCGCTGCTGCTGGAGGCGCAGCATCCGCGCGTACACCTCGTGCAGGAGGTCGTCCTTGGAGCCGAAGTAGTGGTAGAGCGCGCCCTTGGTGACCCCGGCGGCCTCGACGATCTCCTGGACGGAGGTGCGGTCGTAGCCGCGCTCGGCGAAGAGCCGGGTGGCGACGGCCAGCAGCCGCTGCGGCACCGGGGTCTCGTGCGTGCCCTCGGGCTCCGTGGTCCTGGCAGCCATGGCGCTGACCTTCCCTTCCGTGTTTCCTGATCGCTCGACCGGTCGTTTTCAGCCGCGGTCGCGCAGTTCCCGCCGCAGGATCTTGCCACTCGTCGTCTTCGGGAGAACAGGCAGGATCTCCACTTGGCGCGGATATTTGTACGCGGCGAGGCGGTCGGCGCAGTACGCGGACAGCTCGCCGGGATCCGCCAGGGCGCCGGGGCGCAGGCTCACGTACGCTTTCACGCTCTCCCCGCGGTAGGGGTCCGGGACGCCGACCACCGCCGCCTCGCGCACGGCCGGGTGGGTGTAGAGCACGTCCTCGACCTCGCGCGGCCACACCTTGAAGCCGGAGGCGTTGATCATGTCCTTCTTGCGGTCGACGACGTAGAGCCAGCCGTCCGGGTCCATGAACCCGACGTCGCCGGTGCGCAGTTCGCCGTCCGGGAAGGCCTTGGCGGTGTCCGCGGGCATTCCCCAGTAGCCGGGCACGACCTGGGGGCCGCGGACGGCTATCTCACCGCTCTCGCCGAAGGGCACTTCGGCGCCGCGCTCGTCGAGGATGCGGACGACGGTGTCCGCGCCGGGCACGCCCACGGAGAGGGTGCCGGAGGCGGGGTCGACCGGCGCCTCCAGGTGCGGGGGGACCGACGCGCAGGCGGCGGTGGTCTCGGTGAGGCCGTAGCCGTTGCGCAGGTAGAAGCCGAAGCCGGCGCGGAGGCGTTCGACGAGTGCGGGCGGCAGCGGGGCCCCGCCCGAGGAGAGCACGCGGAACGAGGTGAAGTGGTCCGGGGTGGCCTCGGGGTGCGCGGCGAGCGCCATGAAGGCGGTGGCCGGGCCGACGGCGTAGGCGGGGCGGTGCTCGCGGAAGGCGTCGAGGACGACGCCGGCTTCGAAGCGGTGGGCGAGCACGAGGGTGCCGGCGTTGGTGAAGCAGGCGGCGAGTTCGCAGACCATGCCGGTGATGTGGAAGAGCGGTGCGAGGGCGAAGTAGGCGGCCCCCTCGGGGAGCGGGTGGGCGGTGACCTGCCGGACTGCGTTGTGGGTGAGCGCGCCGTGCGGGTTCATGGCGCCCTTGGGGGTGCCGCTGGTGCCGGAGGTGTAGCTGATGAGCGCGGTGTCGGCGGCGGTGAGGGCGGGATCGGGGGGCGCCGGGCGGCCCTGGCGGGCCACCGTGGCGAGGTCGGCGGTGTCGCCCGGGTCCGGATCCGGCCCGACGGGGAGGACCCGTACGTCGTTGCGGGTCTGGAAGTCCGTGTCGCGGGCGGTCAGGGTGGCCCGTACGCCGGTCCCCCGCGCGGCCTCGCGCAGGTACGCGGTCCATGCCCGGTCGTCGCAGACGAGCGCGACGGCGCCGGAGTCGCGCAGGATGTGCCCGGCCTCGCCGGCCTTGTACATCGGGTTGAGCGGGACGACGACCGCGCCGGCCTTCCACGCGGCCAGGACGGCGAGCACGAAGTGCGGGGTGTTCTGGAGCATGACGGCGACCCGGTCGCCCCGGCCGACGCCCTGCTCGGCCAGGTGGCCGGCGAGGGAGTCGGACAGGGCGTCGGCCTCGGCGTAGCCGATCCGGCCGTCGAAGTAGGCCAGCGCCGTGCGTCCGGGGGCGCGGGCGGCCGCCGCGCGGAAGCAGTGGAGCACGGTGGGCGGCGGGGAGACGGGCGTGCGCTGGGCGGGGCTGAGCAGCCCCAGCCACGGCTGGGCGGCGTAGCGGGAGGGGGCCGCGCTCACCTGGTCTCCCATTTCTGCTGGAGGTGGTTCATGCTGCTCAGCCAGCGGTCCGGTTCAGTGGCGCGGGCCGCGTAGTAGTCCGCCACCTCGGGGTGCGGGAGGATCAAGAACCGGCCCTTCTCCATGCCGTCGAACAGTGCGTCAGCAACCGCTTCCGGCTCGATCGCGGTCGGCGCGAGGACGAGTTCGCCCGCCGAGCCCGCGGCCGTCAGCATGTCGGTGCGGACCCCCTGCGGGCAGATGGCGTGGACCTGGACGCCGCGGTGGCGGTAGGTCAGCGAGAGCCACTCCGCGAAGGCGAGCGCACCGTGCTTGGTGACACTGTACGGCGCGGCCCCGATCATGGTCAGCAGCCCGGCGGCCGAGACGGTGGACACGAAACGCCCGCTCTCCCGCTCCAGCCAGTCCGGCAACAGCAGCCGCGCGGCCCGTACGTGCGCCATGACGTTGACGTCCCAGGCCGCTTCCCAGACGGCCTCGTCGGCGGACGCGTCGCCGCCCGAGGCCAGGCCCGCATTGGCGCAGTAGACGTCCACCGTCCCGCCGAGGGCCTCGCGGGCCGCCTCGACGACCGACGACGCGTCGCCGGGGACGGGGATCGCGCGGTGGCCGATCTCGCCCGCCACGGCCACGGCCTTGGCGGGGTCCAGGTCGTTGACCACCACCGTGGCACCCTCGGCGGCGAAGCGGTGGGCGAGGGCGGCGCCGATGCCGCCCCCCGCGCCGGTGACGACGACTCGCTGGTCCTGGTACGCGCTCACGGGGATCACCTTTCGTGGCCTGCTGCGGATCCGGGCAGACTAACCGGTCGGTATGTCGGGGCGGAAGGGGGCCGACGGCTAGCGTGGCGCGATGAGTCTGTCGCGACGGGGGCTGCTGGGACTGGTGGGGACGGCGGGGGCCTTGGGCGTGGCAGCGGGCCCGGCGGGTGCGGTTCCGGCGGATGCTGTTGCGTCGGGTGCGGCTGCGTCGGGTGGGGCTGTGGCCTCGGCGGCGCGGGCCCCCGCGGGCACGGCCCGGGCGGCGCGGGCCCCCGCGGGTCCGGCCTCGGCGGCGCCGCGCGCCGACCGGGTGCGCACCGGTTTCGAGCAGCTCGCGGCGGACGGGTACGGGCTGCTCGCCGGCCGCCGGATCGGAGTGGTCACCAACCCCACCGGGATCACCGCGGACGCCCGCCACCTGGTGGACGTCCTGCACGCGGACCCGCGGGTGGACCTGGTCGCCGTATTCGGCCCCGAGCACGGCTTCCGCGGGACGGCCCAGGCCGGCGGCTCCGAGGGGGCCGGCCGGGACCCGGCGACCGGGCTCCCGGTGTACGACACGTACGGCAAGAGCGGGCAGCAGCTCGCGGACGTGTTCACCGCGGCCGGCGCCGACACCGTCGTCTTCGACATCCAGGACGTCGGGGCCCGCTTCTACACCTACATCTGGACCCTGTACGACTGCATGCAGGCGGCGGCACTGGCCGGCAAGGCGGTGGTGGTCCTGGACCGGCCCAACCCCGTGGGCGGCAGGCGGGCCGCCGGGCCGGTGCTGGAGCGGCCGTACGCGAGTTTCGTGGGCCGGGAGCCGATCGCGCTCGCGCACGGGATGACGGCCGCCGAGCTGGCGCTGCTGTTCAACGGGGAGTTCCTGGCGGCCCGGCCCGTGCGGCTGCACACGGTGGCGATGACCGGCTGGAGCCGGGGCTGCCTCCATGCCTCGACGGGCCTGCCCTGGGTGCCGCCGAGCCCGAACATGCCCACCCCCGACACGGCCCTGGCGTACGCCGGGACCTGCCTGTTCGAGGGCACCAACCTGTCCGAGGGGCGCGGGACGACCACCCCGTTCGAGGTGCTCGGCGCGGAGGGGATCGACCGGCGGTGGGCGGAGGCGGCCGACGCCCTGGGGCTGCCGGGGGTGTGGATCCGGGAGGCGTACTTCACGCCGACCTCCTCCAAGCACGCCGGGAAGGTGTGCGGCGGCGTCCGGCTGCTCGTGCACGACCCGGAGGCCTTCGATCCGGTCCTGACCGGGGTCGGGCTGCTGGTCACCGCGCGGCGGACGTGGAGCGGCTTCGCGTGGCGTACCGACCACTGGATCGACCGGCTGACCGGCTCCGACCGGGTCCGGCGGATGGTGGACGCGGGGGCGGGAGCCGAGGAGATCGCGGCCGACTGGGCAGCGGGCCTGGCGCGGTTCGCGACGGTGCGGGAGAAGTACCTGCTGTATCCGTAGGCGCACGGGTCTGGCCGGGCGGCGGGCGCAGCAGGATGCTGGACGGCACCGGAGGCGCGGCACGGAGGGGGACCCCATGTCGGACGGAACGGTTGCGGGTGGCGGGAGCGGGAGCGGTGACGGGAGCGGGGCCGGGGGCGGGGGCGGGGGCGGGCGCAGAACCGCCGCCGCGGCCGGGGTCGGCGTCCGGCCGTACGCGGAGCTGACCTTCGACGCCGAGGGCGACGCGGACCGGGCCACGCGGGAGGCGGTGGCCGCGATGGAGGCCACCGACCTGCTGGTCTTCGCGCACGGGTGGAACAGCGACCGGTCCACCTCCACCCGCCTCTTCGACCGCTTCTACGCCCCCTTCCCCCAACTGGCGGGACCGCGGATACGGCTCGGCTACGTCGGGGTCGTATGGCCCTCGATCCGGTTCTCGGACGAGCCGATCCCGGACTTCGAGCTTCCCGCCGCACTGGCCGGGGACGCCGCCGCGGCGGGACTGGACACCGAAACCCGGCGGGCTCTCGGGGAGTTCTGGCCGGGCCGCGAGGAGGAGCTCGACCGGATCGCCGAACTGCTGCGGGAGCGGCCCCGTTCGACGGCGGCCCTGGTCGAATTCGGCGCGCTGGTCAGGGAGGTGGCGGGAGTGGCCGTCGCCGACGGGACGCCGGGCGCGGTGCCCTCGGCGGAGGTGCCCGCCATCTTCACGCGGGACGTGCTGGAGGTCTGCCGGGCCTTCGCCGACGCGCTCGCCCGGGCCGGCGCACCGGTCGGCGCGAGCCCCGCGGGCAGCGCCGGCGTGCAGGCCCCCTCCTCCGGCGCGGGCGACCCGCAGTCCCTGTGGAACGGCGCCAAGGAACTGCTGCGCCAGGCCACGTACTACCAGATGAAGCGCCGCGCCGGGGTCGTCGGCGAGCACGGCCTCGGGCCGGTGCTGGCGGATCTGGCCGGACGCCGGCCGGGGCTGCGGATCCACCTGGTCGGACACAGCTTCGGCGCGCGGGTGGTGTCCTTCGCGCTGCGTGCGGTCCCGGACGGCTCCCGGTACGTGAAGTCCGCGACCCTGCTGCAAGGCGCCTTCTCGCACTACGCTTTCGCGGACCGGCTCCCGCACGCCGGGAACAGCGGCGGCGCCCTGCGCGGTATGCAGCGCAGGGTCGACGGCCCGGTGGTGGCCTGCCACTCCCCGCACGACACCGCGCTCGCGGTCTTCTACCCGCTGGCCTCCCGGATGGCAGGGGATTCAGCCGGTCTTCTCGGCTTCGACGAGCGGTGGGGCGCGATCGGCCACGACGGGGTGCAGGCGGTGCCGGGCGCCGCGCGCCTCACCCTGGACGCGGCGCTGCGCGAGGGGGTCCCGGCGGCCGGTTGCGTCAGCGTGGACGCCGGATCGGTGGTGCGGCGCGGGGGTCCGCCCTCGGGGGCGCACAGCGACGTCTGCCACGAGGAGCTGGCCCGCGTCGTGGTTTCTGCGGGGCGCATGGGGCGCTGACTTTCGGCCATGTGCCACCCACACGCCTCGACCGCCCCCGCATGCGCCCGCACCTGGCCGGGCATGTTGGGCACATCTCACGGTGCGTCGTCGTTCGATCCAGTACGACGCGCTGATGCCGGCGTGGCGCGACGGAGGTGAAGGTGTGATGGCGGGGTTTCGGAGTCTGGCCTACCAGGTGCGGGACGCACGCAATGACCGTGCCCTGCGGCGCCATTCGCTGCGCCGCTGCCTGGAGCGGTTCGCTCCGTACGGGCATCGGGCGACGTGGTGGCATCTGTGCGACCGGCACGGGATCGCTCCCGAGGACCGGGCGGCGGATCCGCAGCGGCTGGTCGCGGCGTTGGAGGAGCTGGAGGAGGCGCGGGCGGTCTGGCTGGAGTACGAGCGCCAGTTCGCGGAGCGGCGCCGCCGCGAGAAGCACCACGGGCTGCGCCGGCCGGAGTGGGCGTGGGGCGGCAGCGGGGACGCGGTGGTGCGGTGCGCGGATCCCGGCGTGCGCCCCGAGGGCACCCTGGGCGAGGTGTTGCGGCGCCTCGTGACGGCGCTGGAGTCCGAGCCGGGGACGGGCTGTCCGGTGTGCGGGGAGCAGGAGCTGCACTGGCGGGCGCCGGCGCCGGGCCCGAGACGGGGGCGCCGGGCGGGACACGGGCCCTGGGAGGGGGCCTGGGCCTGGGACGGGCCGGTGTGCGCGGGCTGCGGGATCGTCGTGCCCAGACCGGCTCTGGCGGAGCCCACCGTCTTCCCGTCGCTCTCGGCGGGGGCCGCGTGAGGCTGCCCGGGGACGGGGCGGGGCCCGCGTGAGGCTGATCCAGGTGTCGTTGAACGGGGCGCGGGTGGCCGCGGACGGTGCTGCCGTGCCCATGAGCCCGCGGGATCTGGCGGAGGCGGCGCTGGGGGCGGTCGCCGCGGGGGCCGGGGAGGTGCTGGTGCATCCGCGGACTCCGTGCGGCCGGGAGAGCCTGTCGCCGCGGGTGGTGGGGCCGGTGCTGGAGGCGTTGCGGGGCGCGGGGGTCCCCGTACCGCTCTCGGTGTGCGCGAGCATCGCGGCCGAACCGGATCCGGCGGGGCGAGCGGCGCGGGTGCGGTCGTGGGTGGTGCTGCCGGAGCGGGCGGCGGTGCACTGGGTGGAGCCGGGGGCCACGGAGCTGGTACGGGCTCTGCTGGAGCGGGGCGTGGCGGTGGACGCGGTGGTTCCGGCGGGGTGGGACGCCGGGCCGGTGCCGCGGGATCCGCGGGTGCGGCTGGTGGTGGAGTCCCGGCGGCCGGCCCGGGGGCGGGACGGGGGCCGGGGTGGGGTCGGGGGCCGGAACCGGTCCCGGTCCCGGGTCGGTGGGCTCCGGGGCAGGTGCTGCTGTTCGGGCGGGAGGCCGCGGCCTGGCCGGTGCTGCGGCTGGCGGCTCGGCGCGGTACCGGGATGCGGATCGGGGTGGGCGACGTACTGCACCTGCGCGACGGACGGCCCGCGCGGTCGAATGCGGAGCTGGTGGCCGCCGCCGTACGGGAGGCGGCGGCGCAGGCGGCCGGAGCCGGCTCCGCTACAGCCGGGAGCCGGTGAGCTGTTCGCCGAAGACGTCGTCCGGATTGGACAGCGCGCAGTTCTTCAGCGAGAGGCAGCCGCAGCCGATGCAGTCGGTCAAGTGGTCGCGCAGCCTCATCAGTTGGTTGATCCGCTGGTCGAGCTCCGTGCGCCAGGCCTCGGAGAGCTTCGCCCAGTCCTCGCGGGTGGGGGTGCGGCCCTCGGGGAGCTGGGCCAGCGCGTCGCGGATGGCGGCGAGCGGGATGCCGACGCGCTGGGCGGCGCGTACGAAGGCGACCCGGCGCAGCGCCTCGCGGGTGTAGCGGCGCTGGTTGCCGGAGGTGCGGCGGCTGCTGATCAGGCCCTTGGCCTCGTAGAAGTGCAGCGCGGAGACGGCCGCGCCGCTGCGGGCGGACAGCTGGCCGACACTGAGCTCGTGGATGTTCTCGGGAATCTGCGGCACGAGGCCGAGGGTAGTCGGCCGGTCCGACATCCGTTGACAGATAGATACGGCCCCAGCATGCTGAGCAAGCGCTTATTCGTCGGAGCGCCAGGGAGAGGGAGACGCATGGCCGAGCCGAGGATCTTCACATCCGCCGAGGAGCTGCGCGCCGGAATCGGCACCCGGCTCGGCCCGAGCGACTGGCTGGAGGTGGACCAGAAGCGGATCGACCTGTTCGCGGACGCGACCGGCGACCACCAGTGGATCCACGTGGACCCGGAGCGCGCGGCGGGCGGACCCTTCGGTTCCACCATCGCGCACGGCTATCTGACGCTCTCACTGCTGCCGAGTCTGGTGCCGCAGATCATGCGGGTCGAAGGCATGCGCATGGGCATCAACTACGGGACGAACAAGGTGCGTTTCCCGGCTCCGGTGCCGGTCGGCTCGCGGCTGCGGGCCACCGCCGTGATCACGGACGTCACCGAGGCGGGTGGCGGCGTGCAGGTCACGGCGACGGTGACCGTCGAGCGCGACGGCGGCGAGAAGCCGGTGTGCGTGGCGGAGTCGGTGTCCCGGTACTACTTCTGAGCCCGGGCCTCCCGGGCTCTACCCCTGCGGGACGTCGGGGGCCGGTACGGCGGCGGGAGTCGCGCCCACCATGCGGAGCACGAGGTCGGCGTAGAGGGCGGCGACCTCGTCGGGGGTGCGTCGGCCGTCCACCCTGAACCAGCGGGCCACGTCGATGCACAGGGACAGGACGGCGAGGGTGGTGCCGGGCACGTCCGGCACGTCGAACTCCCCCGCCGCGACCCCTTCGGCGAGGATGCGGCGTACGGCGGCGTCGCTCTGGCGGCGCAGCGCCACGATTTCGGAGCGGTGCTCCGGAGCGAGAGCATCGAGCTCGTACTGGACCACCCGTGCCGTGGTGTGGTGCGCTGCGTGCCAGAGCACGAAGGACCGTACGGCCGCGTCGAGCCGCTCGGCGGCGCCGCCGGGGCCGGAGGCGGCACTTTCCAGGATGTCGAGGGCCTTGTCGTGGCCGATCCGGCTGATCCGGTGGAGCAGCTCTTCCTTGGTCTTGTAGTGGATGTAGAGCGCCGCGGGGCTCATACCGGCGCGCCCTGCAATGTCACGTGTGGTGGTGGCGTGGTACCCGCGCTCCGCAAACGCGTCGACCGCGGCGACGAGCAGCCGTCGCGCCGCGTCGGGGGTGACCTCCGACCACGGCTGGTAGCCGCCGGTCGCCTCTCCCGCGGTGTCCATCGCTCGCTCACCCTCTCCATCCTGTAGGAATGCACACCTTACCGGAGGGTGAGCAAGCGCTTAGAGGACCTGGACGCTCCCTCGGGTCAGACCTTCGGCTGGAAGGGGTCGTAATCGGCCATGATCTTCTCCATCCGGGCCTGGTCGACACGGGTGACGATCTGGGTGAGCTCCTGGCGGTCGCGGATCACCTTGGCCAGGGTGAAGGCCGAGGTCGTGAGGTAGAGGACGGCGATGCCGAGGAAGGCGCGGACCCAGCCGTCGGCCTCCAACTGGTAGATCCCGACGGCCACCGCGCCGATCGCGATGGCGAAGGAGGCCACGGCCTGGCCGTAGTACGCCCCCGTGTTCTTCTGCTTGACCGGTGTCTCGTTCATGGCCCCAGCATCGGGCCGCAGTGACCGGCGCCACATCCGCGCAGGTACTCAGGCGCGTACTCAGAACGCGGAAACCCCGGTGTGGGCGCGGCCGATGAGCAGCTTCTGGATCTGGCTGGTGCCCTCGTACAGGGTCATGACGCGGGCGTCGCGCAGCAGTTTGCCGGCCGGATACTCGTCGATGTAGCCGTAACCGCCGTGCACCTGCAGGGCGTTGCTCGCGGCGCGCACGGCGGCCTCCGAGGCGAAGAGCTTGGCGGTGGAGGACTCGGTGGCGAAGGGCCTGCCGCGGTCGATGAGGTCGGCGACGCGCCAGGTCAGCAGCCGGGCCGCGTCCACGTCGACCGCGATGTCGGCGATCAGCTCCTGGACCAGTTGGTGGTGGGCGATGGGCTTGCCGAACTGCTCGCGCTGGGCGGCGTACGAGACGGCCGCGTCCAGTGCCGCCTGCGCGATGCCGACGCACCCGGCGGCGACCGACATCCGGCCCTTGGCGAGGGCGGACATGGCCACCGAGAAGCCCTTGCCCGCAGGACCGAGCAGGGCGGAGGAGGGGACGCGCACGTCGTCGAGGGTGATCTCGGCGGTGGCCTGGCCGCGCAGGCCGAGCTTGCCGTGGATCTCGCGGCGGGTGAGCCCGGGGGTGTCGGTGGGGACGAGGAAGGCGGAGATGCCGCGGTGGCCGGGCTCCTCGCCCGTGCGGGCGAAGAGCAGGACCACATCGGCCCAGGTGCCGTTGGTGATGAACATCTTGCTGCCGCTGAGGGCGTACGCGTCTCCCCGGCGCACGGCGCGGGTGGTGAGGCCGGCGGCGTCGGAGCCGGTACCGGGCTCGGTGAGGCCGAAGCAGCCGAGCGCGTCGCCGGAGCAGAGGCGCGGCAGCCAGCCGTGCTTCTGCTCCTCGTTACCCCAGGCCGCGATGGACTTGGCGACCAGGCCGAGGGAGACGGAGACGATGCCGCGCACCGCGGAGTCGCCTCGTCCGAGCTCCTCGGTGGCGAGCACGTAGGACAGGTGGTCGCCGCCGGAGCCGCCGTACTCCTCGGGGACGGTCAGGCCGAGGAAGCCGAGCGCGCCGAGCTTCCTCACGATGGCCCGGTCCACGCTCTCGGCGCGGTCCCACGCGGCGACGTACGGGACCACCTCGCGCTCGGTGAACGCGCGGGCCAGGTCGCGTACCGCGGTCTGCTCCTCGCTGAGCTCCAGATTCACCGGGCACCTCCGGGCGGGACGGGGGACGGGACGGGCGGCGGCCGGGCGCTTTAACTAGCACCGGTAGTTTATTCGGGCCAGGCCCTACTATGTGGCGCATGGCCAGACCGCGCAAGCCCCTCCTGAGCAGAGACCGCATCGTCGAGGCGGCGGGCGCGCTGGTGGACGCGGAGGGGCTGGAGGCGGTGTCGACGCGGCGGCTGGCCGCTGCACTGGGGGTCAGCGGGCCCTCCCTGTACAACCACTTCCGCACGAAGGACGAGATCCTGGACGCGGTCGCGGACGCGGTGAGCGCGCGGGTCGACCTGTCGATGTTCGAGGCGGGAGCGGGGCGGGACTGGCGGGGTGCCCTGCACGACTGGGCGCACTCCTACCGGGACGCGCTGGCCGACCACCCGAACATCGTGCCGGTGCTGGCGCGGGGTCCGGGGCGCCGGCCGGCGGGTCTGAGGCTGGCCGACGCCGTGTTTGGTGCGATGACGGCGGCCGGGTGGCCCCCGGCGCAGGCGACCCGGATCGGCGCGCTGATGCGGTACTTCATCCTGGGCTCGGCGGTGGGCTCGTTCGCCCGCGGTTTCGTGGACGACGAAGCGGCGTACGACCCCTCGGACTATCCGCACCTGGGCCAGGCCCACCTGCTGGCCGAGCGTCAGCGCGAGGTGGACGAGGGTGCCTTCGAGACGGGCCTGGCCGCCCTCCTGGACGGGCTGGCCCTCCAGTACGAGGCCCTGAAGGAAACGGCCTGACGAGACGTGGCGGCTCGCCTGCCCCCACGCGCACCCCGCGGAGAACGGGGGCGTGCGGGAGCCGGGAGCGGATCAGAACACGACGAGGGAGCGGCCGCCCTTGCCTGCCAGCATGGCCTCGAAGGCGCCCGGGATGCCGTCCAGGGTGATGCGGTCGGTGACCAGCGAGGCGAGGTCCAGGCGGCCCGCGCGGGCGTGCTCCGCGAGCACCGGGAGATCGCGGGCGGGGTCGCTGTTGCCGTACACGCAGCCGGTGAGGGTGCGGGCGTAGTGGAAGATCTCCAGCGCGTGGAAGGCGACCTGCTGGTCCTTGCCGCCGATGCCGACCACGGTGGTGCGGCCGCCGCGCCGGGTGGAGTCCCAGGCTCCGCGGATGGACTGCGCCCGGCCGACGCATTCGACGGCCACGTCCGCGCCGTGGCCCCCGGTGAGCGCGCGGATCTGCTTGGCGGTGGTGTCGGAGGCGAGCACGAACGCGCTCGCCCCGGCCGCGCGGGCGAGGTCCTCCTTGGCCGGTGAGACGTCGACGGCCACGATCGGGCCGGCCCCGGCGATCCGCGCGGCCTGGAGGGCGGCCAGGCCCACCCCGCCCACCCCGAAGACGGCGACGGACTCGCCGGGGCGGACCTGGGCGCTGTGGTGGACGGCGCCGTAGCCGGTGAGGACCGCGCAGCCGAGGAGGGCGGCCTCGGCCAGCGGGATTCCGGCGGGCGCGGGCAGCACGCAGTTGGCCGCGACCACCGTCTCCTCGGCGAACGCTGCCACGTTCAGTCCCGGGTGCAGGGGCGTTCCCTCGGTGTCGTGGGCGTAGACCGCGCCGACCCCGGTGAGGGCGTTGGCGCAGAGCCAGACCTCGCCGATCGAGCAGTGGTGGCACTGCCCGCAGGACGGGGACCAGTTGAGCACCACGCCGTCGCCGGGGGCGACGTGGGTGACGCCCTCACCGACGGCGAGGACCGTGCCGGCGCCCTCGTGGCCGAGGACGGCGGGGACGGGGACCCGCATGGTGCCGTCGGTGAGGGAGAGGTCGGAGTGGCAGACCCCGGCTGCGGCGAGCCGCACCCGGACCTGCCCGGGGCCGGGATCGGGCAGCACGATCTCCCGTATCTCCAGCGGTGCTCCGACGGCGGGCAGAATGGCGGCGCGGACCATGGTCGTCGTCTCCGTCAACTCGGAACTCAGAACTGCAGGGACTTGGTCTGGAGGTACTCGGCGAGGCCGTGCGGCCCGAGTTCGCGGCCGACTCCGGACTGCTTGTACCCGCCGAAGGGGGCGAGCGGGTTGAAACGGCCGCCGTTGATGTCCACCTGGCCGGTGTCCATGCGGCGGGCGAAGGCGACGGCGGTGGCCTCGTCCGCCGCCCAGACCGCGCCGCCGAGCCCGTACACGGTGCCGTTGGCGATGCGCAGGGCGTCGTCCTCGTCCTCGTACGGGAGGATCGACAGCACGGGGCCGAAGATCTCCTCCTGGGCGATGGCCATGTCGGGGGTGACGTCGGCGAACACGGTCGGGGCGATGAAGTATCCCCGCTCGTGCGGTGCGTCGGGGCCGCCCGCGACCAGGCGCGCGCCCTCCTCGACGCCCTTGGCGATGTATCCGCGCACGCGGTCGCGCTGCTTGGCGTTGACGACCGGGCCGAGGCGGGTGCCCGGGTCGCGGGGGTCGCCGGAGGGGTACTTGGCGACGGCGGCCGCCGCCAGCTCGACGGCCTCCTCGTACTGGTCGCGGTGGACGAGCATCCGGGTGAGCGCGTTGCAGCTCTGACCGCAGTTGTTCATGACGTGGCCCACGCCTGCGGCGACGGCCTTGGGCAGGTCGGCGCCGGGCAGGATGACATTGGCCGATTTGCCGCCCAGTTCGAGGGCGACGCGCTTGACGGCGGCACCGGCCGTGGCACCGATCTGCTTGCCGACCGCGGTGGAGCCGGTGAAGGAGACGAGGTCGACGCCTTCGTGCGCGGCCAGCGCCTGGCCGGCGACCGGGCCGGTCCCGGTCACCAGGTTGAAGACTCCGGCCGGGACCCCCGCCTCGTGCACGGCTTCGGCGAAGAGCTGTGCGGTCAGCGGGGTGTCCTCGGCCGGCTTGAGGACGAGGGTGCAGCCGGCGGCGAGAGCGGGCGCCACCTTGGCAACGATCTGGTGCAGCGGGTAGTTCCAGGGCGTGATGGCCCCGACCACGCCGACCGGCTCCAGGAGCACGGTGGAGTTCCCGATCCGCTCCTCGAAGGCGTACGTTGCGGCCAGCTCGGCGAAGGAGGAGGACACCGCGATCGGCGCCCCGACATGGACCATCTCCGAGAAGCCCAGCGGGGAGCCGAGTTCCGCGGTGATGGTCTCCGCGAACTCGGACTTGCGCGCCACCAGCACATCGCGCAGCGCGGCGATCCGGGCGGCCCGCTCGGCCGGGGCGGTGGCCGCCCAGCCGGGGAGGGCCGCGCGGGCCGCGCGTACCGCCGCGTCCACGTCGTCGGCGCTGCCGGCCGGGACCCCGGCGATGACCTGTTCGTCGGCCGGGTTGACGACCTCGATCCGGTCGCGTCCGGCGGCGGGCCGCCATGCGCCGCCGATGTACATCCCGTCGTGGGCCTTCATGGCATTCCTCCCGAGCACGCACGAGCGCGTAGACCTGACCTCGCGTGAACACCCTACAAACTAGCGTCGGTAGTTTTCGGCCCGCCAGGGGTCCCGGGCATCAGATGATGCCGAAAAGCATCCCTGCCCCCAGGACGACGAGGGAGGTGAGAGCCGCCCATTTCACGGTGAAACGGGTGTGGTCGCCGAACTCGACCTTGGCCATGCCGACCAGGACGTAGACGGCCGGAACCAGCGGGCTGGACATGTGCAGGGCCTGCCCGACGAGGGAGGCGCGGGCGATTTCGAGCGGGGACACGCCGTGGGCGGCGCCCGCCTCGGCCAGGACGGGCAGCACACCGAAGTAGAAGCCGTCGTTGGACATGAAGTAGGTGAGCGGGAGGCTGAGCAGGCCGGTGACCAGGGCCATGTGCGGGCCCATGCCGTCGGGGATGGCGCCGACGAGCCAGTTGGCCATGTGCTTGACCATGCCGGTGCCGCCGAGGACGCCGGTGAAGACGGCGGCGGCGAAGACCATGCCGGCGACGTTCAGGACGTTGTCGGCGTGGGCGGCGAGTCGGGCCTTCTGGTCCGGCATGTGGGGGAAGTTCACGGTGAGGGCGAGGGCGGCGCCGAGGAGGAACAGCACCGGGATGGGCAGCAGCTCCATGATCATCGCGGTCAGGAGGGCGACGGTCAGGGCGGCGTTGAACCAGTAGAGCCGGGGCCGGAGCGTGGCGCGCCGGGGGTCGAGACCCTGGAACCCCTCTTCGCCCCGGGACCCCTCTTCCGCGGGGGCCGGGACGGGGACGGCCGGTGCGGTGCCGGCGCCCGCGTCCGCACGGGCGCCGGTGCCCGGCCCGGCACCCGAACCGGCCTCGGCCCCGACCCCGGCACCCGCGGCAGTGGCAGTGGCAGTGGCAGTGGCCGGGGACGTGCCCGAACCGGCGGCGACGAGGTTCTCCTGCGCCGACTCCGGGGCCTGCTCCGGGAGCACCAGCGTGCCCAGGCGGCGGCGCTCCTTGAGGCCGAGGACGTACGCCAGGCCGAACACGAAGACCAGGCCGACCGCGAGGGCCGGGATCATCGGGACGAAGATGTCGGCGGCATCCAGCTTGAGGGCGGTGGCGGCACGGGCCGTGGGGCCGCCCCAGGGCAGGGTGTTCATGACACCGTTGGCGGTGGCGGCGACCCCCGTCATCACGACGAGGCTCAAGCCGAGCCGCTTGTAGAGCGGGTACATCGCGGAGACGGTGATCATGAAGGTGGTCGATCCGTCGCCGTCGAGGGAGACGATGGCGGCGAGAACGGCGGTACCGACCACCACCCGCACCGGGTCGGCCTTGCAGAAGCGCAGGATGCCGCGCACGATCGGGTCGAAGAGACCGACGTCGATCATCACGCCGAAGTAGACGATGGCGAACATCAGCATGGCGGCGGTCGGCGCGAGTTTGCCGACCCCGTCGATGACGTAGTCGCCGAGGTGGGCGCCCTTTCCTGCGAAGACGCAGAAGAGCGCGGGGATCAGGACGAGCGCCGCGATGGGCGACATTTTCTTCATCATGATCAGCACCAGGAAGGTGGCGATCATGGCGAAGCCGAGGAAGGTCAGCATGCAGGGAACGTAGGTGCCTCCGTTCCCCGCCAACAAGACGTCGAGCCATGAGCAATACGAGCAAAACCCCAGCTCAGGAGAGGGGTGTCAGCTCCACTGGGAAGCCGTTGAGCACCGCCGTGCCCGACAGCGGGTCGAGCCGCGAGCCGTCGATGAGCTGGTTGACGTTGACTCCGGGGTCGGCGGAGGCCACCGAGAGCCGGGCGCCGTCGCGGTCGTGGCCCCAGCCGTGCGGGAGGCTCACCACGCCCGTCCGGACGGTGTCGGTCACCTCGACGGGGACCTCCAGGCTGCCGCCGTCAGCGGTGATCCGGGCCCGGCCGCCCTGGGTGAGGCCGATCCGGTCCGCGTCCTCGGGATGGACCTGGAGGGTGCAGCGGTTGGAACCTCCGGTGAGGGCCGGGACGTTGTGCAACCAGCTGTTGTTGGACCGCAGGTGGCGGCGGCCCACGAGCACCAGCGAGGCGGGGCGGTCGGCGAGCGCCGCGCGCAGCCTGGGCAGCTCGGCCGCGATCGGGTCCGGCAGCAGCTCGATCCTGCCGCTGCGCGTCCTCAGCACGCCCGGGAGCCGGGGCCGCAGCGGGCCCAGGTCGATGCCGTGCGGGTGCGCGAGCAGCTGTTCCAGGCTGAGCGCCGCCTCCGCCCCCTCCGCGGCGGGCTCGGCGCCGAACCGGTCTCCGTACGGGCCGAGTCGCAGCATCAGGTCGAGCCGCCGCTCGGGGCCGCTGTCTCCGGTGAGGAGCCCGGCGAGGCGTGCCGGGTCCTGCCCGTGCAGCGGGGAGTGCGGATCGGCGGTCTCCTTGGCGAGGGTGGCGCGGATGACCGACTCGTCGACGGCGGCGGCCGCCTCGGCGGTGGTGCCGTGCGTGCCGGATACGGCCAGCAGGAGCCGGGCGTGGATCTCGCACTCGTCGAGCCGGCCGGCTTCGAGGGGCACGGCGGCGCGGGTGTAGCGCGCCTGGTTGCGGATGGCGAAGCCGTTGAAGGCGAAGTCGTGGTGGGCGCTTTGCGAAGGCGGGGGCGGAGGCAGTACGACGTGGGCGTGGCGCGAGGTCTCGTTGAGGTACGGGTCGACGCTGACCATGAAGTCGAGCCCGGCCAGCGCCGCGTCGAGGCGTCGGCCGTCGGGGGCGGACAGCACCGGATTGGCCGCGATCGCGATCAGGGCGCGGATCCGCCCCTCCCCCGAGGTCTCGATCTCCTCGGCCAGGGCCGTGATGGGCAGTTCGGCCTTGGCCTCCGGGTGGCCGCCGACCCGGCTGCGCCAGCGGCCGAGGGCGAAGCCCTTGCCGGGCCCGGCGGGGCGTGGCCGCGGACCGGCGGCGGGCAGCGGGAAGAGGGCTCCGCCCGGCTTGTCGAGGTTGCCGGTGAGGATGTTCAGGACATCGACGAGCCAGCTGGCGAGGGTGCCGTACTCGACGGTGCAACTGCCGATCCGTCCGTAGACGGCGGCGGTGGGCGCGGCCGCGAGGGCGCGGGCGAGGTCGCGGATCTCGGCGGCCGGGAGGTCGCAGGCGGGGGCCACGGCCTCGGGAGTGAAACGCGCGAGGGCCTGGCCGAGTTCCCCCAGCCCTTCGGTCTGTTCCTCCAGGTGCGCGGGGGCGGCGAGCTTCTCGGCGAGCAGGGTGTGTGCCAGGGCGGCCAGCAGCAGGGCGTCGCTGCCGGGGCGCGGTGCGAGGTGGCGGTCCGCGAGGCGGGCGGTGCGGGTGCGGCGCGGATCGACGACGACCAGCGTGCCGCCGCGGGCCCGCAGCGCCTTGAGCCGGCCCGGGAAGTCGGGGGCCGTGCACAGGGAGCCGTTGGACTCGACCGGGTTGGCGCCGAGGAGGAGCAGGAAGTCGGTGCGGTCGAGGTCGGGCACCGGGACGGCGAAGGGGTCGCCGAACAGGAGCCCGCTGGAGACGTGTTTGGGCATCTGGTCGAGGGTGCTCGCGGTGAAGAGGTTGCGGGTGCCGAGGGCCTTGAGGAGCAGCGGGGGGTAGAGGGCTCCGGCCATGGTGTGGACGTTCGGGTTGCCGAGGACGACGCCGACCGACTGATTGCCGTACTCCTGCACGAGGGCGGGGACGGCGGAGGCGATGGCCTCGTAGGCCTCGTCCCAAGTGGCTTCGCGGAGTTCGCCGTCGCGGCGGACGAGGGGGGTGCGCAGCCGGTCGGGGTCGGCGTCGAGCGCCCCGAAGGCGGCTCCCTTGGGGCAGATGAAGCCGCGGCTGAACACGTCCTGCCGGTCGCCGCGGGCGCCGGTGACGACACTGCCCTCGATGGTGAGGGTGAGGCCGCAGGTGGCTTCGCAAAGGGGGCAGATGCGCAGGGCGGTGCGGGGCATGGGCCCTCCAGGGCGGCAGGCTGCGGCACGGACACGCGGGCGCCCTGAGCATACCGACCGGTAGGCACGGAGGGGAGGGGGTGCGCGCCTCCGAGTGCGCGGGGCCGGCCCTGGCGGGAGCGTGGCCGGTCAGCCGGTGACGGTCGGTCCGCGGCCGGTCGGCACGTGGCCGGTCAGTCCAGGACGCGGGTGAGATAGGCGTGCATCATCGCCCGCGTCTCGGCCACGATGCCGGGATCGCCGGCCGGGTCGGCCCGGAAGGCCAGGTTCGTCAGGGCGTCGGTGGCCTCGACGGCGACCAGGACGGCGCGTTCCAGGGCGGGGTCGGGGGTCAGCCCGAGGTGCGCAGCGAGCAGTTCGGTGAGGCGTACGGCCACCAGCCGGTTGGGGTCGGCGCCGGGGCCTTCGGGGGGCGGTGCGGGCACCCCGAAGTCGATGAAGGCGAAGCCGGGGACGGTGCGCTTCATGGCGAGGTACTCGTCGAGCACGGCGTCGACGACGGGCCGCCAGTCGGTGGCGGGGAGCGCGGCGAGGCGGTCCGTGATGCCTTCGACGTACCGGTCGAGGTTGCGGTGGGCGAGGGCGAGTGCCATGGCCCGCTTGTTGCCGAAGAAGCGGTAGACGGAGCCGATCGGCACGCCGGCGCGCAGGGCGACGGCCCGCGTGCTGAGGTTCTCGTAGCCCGTCTCGTCGAGGAGTTCGGCGCAGGCGTCGAGGATCCGGGCGAGCCGGTCGGCGCTGCGCTGCTGGATCGGCGTACGGCGCAAGGGGTGGGCGGGGGGCACGGGTCCATCATGCCGGTCCTGGCGTCGTGGTCCAGCAGCCGGTCTCATTTCAGCAGGAGGCCGATGCCTCCGAGGGTGTAAATGATCATCAGCGCCAGCAGGGGCAGCTGGCCTGCGACGGCCTTGGCGGGTGGGAAGAGGCGTACGCAGCGGTCGTGGGCGGCGATCACGCCGAGTACGTGACCGGTGACGACGGCGAGGACCTGGAGGGTGGCGAGACCCCCGGGACCCAGTGGGGGCAAGGGTTGGGGGGCGTTGTCAGTGCCCAGTGCCATGATGACTGTGCGTGGTCCTTCGGTGACGAGAAGGGAGAAGTAGTGAGCGGTGAGATAGCCGAGCGCGATCGGCACGAGTGAGTGCGCGAAGGCGGTCAGTGGGCCGGGGAGCGGGCCGCAGGCGAGGCGGGTGGCCGCCGCGCACAGGCAGTACAGGGTGGCGACGAGGGCGATGGAGCCGAGGAGCCCGAGCGTGGCCGTGGGGGTGCGGCCGAGAGGGGAGGTCTGGATGGTGTTGATCCACGACGGGCTGTCGGAGTAGCCGTCGTAGGCGGTGGAGCCGAGCAGGACGCAGACGCTGGCGACGAGTCCGGGCCGCTCGGGCGTCGCGTCGAGTCCGTCGAAGGGGTTGCGCAGGGCGAGCCGGCCGTCGCTGCGGCGGCCGAGGGGGGAGAGCCGGGCGAAGAGGGCGGAATACGCCTCGAAGGCGTCCGCTTCGGCGAACCAGCGCTCGCCGAAGCGGGCGGCGAGCGCGAGGTGGGCGGTTCCGTAGACGGCGAGGGCGATCAGGAGGGTGGTGGTCGATGCGGGATCGGGGGCGACGAGCTCCAGCCAGGTGAAGGCGAACAGCCCGGCGGCGGCAGGCCACTGCCCGAGCCGGAGGGGAAGGGGGCGCGCAGCCGCAGGCCGGCGGCGGGACGGCAGGCGGCGCACCAGGCGGGACGACAGGCGGTGCAGTGTCCGGAGCGGGTTGAGCAGCCGCCACACAGGGCCGAGCAGAAGGGAGGCGGGGACGAGACCGACCCAGAGGAGGACGTAGACGGCGCCGGGAGCGGGGTTGCGTGCGGGGTCGTCGGGGCCGAGGAGGAGGTGGAGGAGGACGGCGAGCGCGGCGGCCAGGCCCAGGCCGCGCAGGGCGGTGCGGGTGGCCGGCGCGTCGGCCACGCGCTGGAGGACGGCGGGCAGGGGGCGACCGGCGCGGTCGCCGCGGAAACGGGAGGACGACCAGAGCAGGCCGAGCGCAAGGAAGGAGACGAACAGGGCGGCGAAGGCACCGGCGAATGCGTAGAAGGGAGAGATGGGCAGATCGTGCTGGGAGCCGATCCCGTGCGCGAGGACGGTGAGCGGATCGGCCGGGTGAAGGACCACGCCCTGGCCGCCGCCACCGCCCCCGACGCCCGGGGCGGCCCCGGCGGGGATCGGCGCCGGCAGGCTCATCGGACGAGGAGCTGGGTCAGGACGAGGTGGGACTCATGGGTCTCGACCTCGAAGAGACCCGTACGGTCGGCCGTCAGGACCAGGGTGGCCTCCTGGCCTGCGGGCAGGGCGAGTTCCTTGTCGTAGCCGTGGACGTGCAGGGTGTCGGCGCGGTCGCTGGTGACGCGCAGGGCCACGCGCTCGCCGCGCTTCACTTCGGTGCGGCCGGGGGCGGGGGTGACCTTGCCGTCGCGGACGGCGAGGGTGACCCTGCGGTCGGCCCGTGCTTCCGGGGACGGGACCTGCGCTTCCGGGGAGGCGGGCGGGGCGGGGCTGTGGTCCGCCCCCGGGGCCGCGCCGGTACTGGGGCCCGCGCCGGCGGCGGCGGTGAGTCCGGTCGCGGCTTCGACCGGCATTCCGGCGACGGCCCAGGCGGTGTGGTCGTCCGCGTAGAGGCGGACGGTCAGGGTGTGCGCGCCCTCGGGAACCTGCGCCGCGGGCAGGTGGAACCAAGGGCCGTACAGCCGGGCCAGGGTGCGGCCGTCGAGCTCCAGGTGCGCGTGGCCCGCGCCCGGGAGGGCGGCGCCGCCGGTGCTGTCGGGGGTGAAGCGGAAGTTCTTCACCGTCAGTCTGAGGTTCCAGCCGTCCTCGGAGTCGGGGCGGGCGGCGAGCTGGATCTCCGGTGCGCCCTCGGCCGGAATCTCGCGGAGCCGGTGGCCGGCGCCATCGCGGGTGTCGAGCAGGGTGCCCGCGGTGCCGGTGGCCTGCTCGTGGGTGGTGCCGGGTTTGTGGTGGGTGGTGGCCCGCCCGCCGCAGCCCGCCGCCGCACCGCCCACGAGCAGCAGAACGAGCCCGAGCAGGGCGGCGGCCCGGGCCGCCCGTCGCGACCCGGCGCTCCGGCGGCCACGACGCGGCGCCGGGGCCGGCCCGCCGGGGCCGGGCGGGGTCGGGGTCGGCTCGCGGGGGGCGCGGGGGGCGGGCCGGTTCGTCACTGCGGGCCTCCGGCTTCGGCGTGCTGGGGCGGGGTGGGGTCGGCCGGGACGGGGCTGCGGTCGCCCGAGGGGTCGCCGGGGCGGGCCGAAGCGATGACGGCCCACAGGGTCCACACGACGGCCACCACCGCGCGGATCCAGGCGGGGCCGACCGGGGTCCAGGGGATCATCAGCACCCCCTTGTCGAAGGCGTCCAGCAGGGTCAGGGCGGCCAGCAGCAGGGTCAGCCGCGCCAGCCAGGGGCGGGTGGGGCGCAGGGCGAGGCCGGCGCCCGTCCACCACAGGCCGAGCAGGAGCAGGGCCAGCGCCGGGACCGGGGTGGCGGTCAGCGGCGTGGTGGAGCCCCCCACGTCCAGGGCGAGTCCGGCCAGGCCCAGCAGCGACGCCGCCGTGCCCAGGCGGGAGCCACGCAGGCGGCGCCACCACAGCACCCCGCCCACCAGCAGCAGCACCGCCGCGACGGCCAGCGCGATCTGGGTCTCCACCCGCTCAAGACCGCGTGCGCCGTACCAGTCACAGCCGGCCGGGAGCTTGCGGGCCTGCACGTTGTAGTCCGCGCAGACCAGCAGCTGGGCCAGTTTCACCGGCTCGCCCACCAGGCGCGCCGAGCCGCCCGACACCGCTCCCCGGCGGGCTCCGCACTCGGGGAGGGTGCCGGGGGTGGAGCCGTCGGGTCCGGCCTGCCAGCAGTTTCCGCGGCCCTGGCCGTCCCACCACACGTCCATGCCGTTCGGGCGGGCGGCGCCGGAGCGGTCCTTGCCGAGCACGTTGCCCGCGTAACGGTTGTGGTGCGAGGTGTCCGCCTGCTTGGACCAGTCCTCCTCGCCGCGGATGAAGGCGGGCACGGCCGAGAGGAAGAAGCCCGCGCGGCGGTGCCCGTACACCCAGTTGTTCTCGTAGACGTTCCAGTTGCCGCCCGCGGTGATGATGCCGGTGCCCGGCGGCATGGAGATCTGCGGGCATACGACGCCCTGCTCGTAGCCGCGCTCGATCGACGGTTTGGCGCAGGTGCCGTCGGCGACGTGGTGGTAGTAGTCGGCGTTGTTGTCGTGGATGAGGTTGCGTTCGAACTTGGCGTGGTTCTGCGGCAGTCCGGGGTGGCCGGGGAAGGCGCTGTCCATCGAGGCGCCGCCCATGTTCTGGTCGAACTCGTTGTCGTGGACCCACACGGAGTCGCCCGCGGTGCCGGAGTAGCCGACCATGTTGTGGTGGCTGTGGCAGCCGGTGATCTCGATCGAGTAGCGGGGCACGTCGTAGCCGCGGCCGTCGTTGATGTCGGAGGCGCTGCCCGGGTAGATGCCGGAGTCGCCGTTGCCGTAGGACTCGCAGTTCTTGTAGAGCCCGTGGTCGCTGGCGAAGGTGAGGAAGCCGTACTCGTCGTTCCAGCGCGTCAGCACGTCGTCGATGACGAACCCGTCGCCCGCCAGCACGTACAGGGAGTTGAAGGTGGTGCGCTGCGCGGTGAAGTTGCGGAAGTAGATGCCGTTCGACCTGTCCGCGCGGATGGCGTTCAGCTTCTGGTACTTCGCGTCGATGACGACGTCCTGCCGGGAGGCGCCGGTGCCCTCGATCTGGAGGTCGGTCTTGCCGAGGACGGCGACGAGGTTCTGGTTGTGCCGGCACTGCACCTGCTGCTCGTAGGACAGGATCTGGTAGCCGAGTGAGGAGTTTGGGGCCTTCAGCCTCGCGCACTCCCCCGTGGGCGGCGGCAGCGAGGGCTCCTCCTCGTAGAGACCGGGAAGGATCGCGATGTTCATGCCGGGGCGGTCGACGGCGTCCACGGCCTCCTGGAGGTGCCGGTAGCCGCTCTTCTCGCAGCGTTCGTACAGGGCGAGGTTGCGCTGCTTCAGCTCCTGCGGGAACGCGGATATCCGGTGCTCGAAGGCGGCCCGGTCGGTCTTGCAGACCAACAGGTCGGGCTCGGTCGTCCGGTAGCGGGGCACGGACCCGGAGCCGTCCGGGAGGGCCACCGGGCGCTCCTCGTGTGCGCGGGCGGCGGGCGCGGAGGCGAGCAGCGACAGGAGAGCGGCGAGGAGCGCCGCCGGCACGGCAGGGAACCTGCGGGTCCACGACATGCGCGTGAGAGTAGAGCAATGTTCATCTTTTTGGAGCCCCCGCGGCACGGCGAATACCGGCAGGGGGCCATTGACGCGGGCGGCGCAGAATCCTACTGTCAAGCATAGGATTCCTTCGACAGAGCGGGAGCACCCCCATGAGCGAGCAGGCCAGGAAGACGGCGGAGGCGCTGGAGTACCTCACCGGCTTCGGCAACGAGCACAGCTCGGAGGCCGTCCCCGGCGCGCTCCCGCCCGGACGGAACTCGCCCCAGCGCGCGCCCCTCGGGCTGTACGCGGAGCAGCTCAGCGGCAGCGCCTTCACCGAGCCCCGCCGCCACAACCGCCGCTCCTGGCTCTACCGGATCCGCCCCTCCGCCGCCCACCCCGCCTTCACCCGCACCGACAACGGCGCCCTGCGCACCGCGCCCTTCACCGAGGCCCCCGACCCCAACCGGCTGCGCTGGAACCCGCTCCCCGACCCGGCCCCCGGCACCGACTTCCTCGCGGGCCTGTGGACCCTCGGCGGCAACGGCGACGCCACCCAGCGCGCCGGCATGGCCATCCACCTCTACACCGCCAACGCCTCCATGACCGACCGGGTGTTCAGCGACTCCGACGGCGAGCTGCTGATCGTCCCCGAGCGCGGCGGCCTGCTCCTGCGCACCGAGCTCGGCCTGCTCAGCGCCCGTCCCGGCGAGGTGGCCCTGATCCCGCGCGGGATCCGCTTCCGCGTGGAGCTCCTCGACGACGACGCCCCCGCCCGCGGCTACGTCTGCGAGAACTACGGCCGCCCCTTCGAGCTGCCGGACCTCGGCCCCATCGGCGCCAACGGCCTCGCCGCCGCACGGGACTTCAAGGCCCCGGTGGCGGCGTACGAGGACGACGAGCGCCCGACCGAGGTGGTCAACAAGTTCTGCGGCAACCTCTGGTCCGCGACCTACGACCACTCCCCGCTGGACGTCGTCGCCTGGCACGGCACCCACGTCCCCTACGTGTACGACCTGCGCCGCTTCAACGTGCTCGGCTCGATCAGCTACGACCACCCCGACCCGTCGATCTTCACCGTGCTGACCTCGCCCTCCGACACCCCGGGCCTGGCCGGTGTCGACTTCGTGGTCTTCGCCCCGCGCTGGCTGGTCGGCGAGGACACCTTCCGCCCGCCGTACTTCCACCGCAACGTGATGAGCGAGTACATGGGCCTGATCGAGGGCGCCTACGACGCCAAGGCCGAGGGCTTCGTCCCCGGCGGCGGCTCCCTCCACAACATGATGTCGGCCCACGGACCGGACCGGGAGACCTTCGACCGGGCCAGCGCCGCCGAGCTGAAGCCCCAGAAGATCGACGACGGTCTGGCCTTCATGTTCGAGACCCGCTGGCCGATCACCACCACCTCCCAGGCGGCCGGCGCCGACCACCTCCAGCGCGGGTACGACGACGTCTGGCAGGGGCTCGAACGCCACTTCCGCGCCTAGGATGCGGTGGCAGCCCGCCGCACGCCCCCGCGCCTCCCGTACGGAGAACCACCCGTGACCGCCTTCGCCCCCGACTCGCTCGTACTCAACCGGAAGCTGCCGCTCTGGTACCAGGTCTCGCAGTCACTGCGCGCCTCGATACTGGGGCGCACCCCGGACGCCTCGCTGCGCCTGCCCACCGAGGAGCAGCTCGCCGAGCACTACGGGGTGAGCGTGCTGACGATGCGGCAGGCGCTGAAGGAGCTGGAGGGCGAGGGGCTGATCAGCCGGCACCGGCGGCGCGGCACGTTCATCGAGCCGGGGGCGCGACGCGGGGCTCCGGTGCGGCTGCTCGGTTCGGTCGACGCGATCGTGGCGCAGCAGTCGGGCGAACGTACGACGATTCTCGGCCATGCACGGACGGGTGTGCCGGGGGAGCTCCTGGAGCACTTCCCGGACATCCCCGAGGTCGTCACGTACCGCAGGCTGCGCCACGACGGGGAGAGCGGCGAGCCGACCAACTGGGCGGAGAACGCCGTGCGGCCGGAGATCGCGGACGCCGTGGATCTGGCCGATCTCGCCCGCTGGCCGATGACGAAGGTGCTGCGCGACGTGGTGGGCGTGCGGATCAGCCGGATCACGGACACCGTGGAGGCGCGCCTCGCCGACCCGGAGACGGCCGAGCTGCTCCAGGTGCCGCTGCTCAGCCCGATCCTGCACTACACGGGCGTGACGTACGACGAGGACGGCCGGGTCGTGGACGTGGCGCGGATCCGCTATCGCGGTGACCGGTTCTCGTTCACGGTCACCGTCGACGCCCACTGAGCCGGAGCGGGGACGGCGCCGCTTGCGCGCTCTTCCGCTTCGTCGTCACTTCTTCTCGTCGTCGTCCGCGCCGCGCTCGCCCTCGGCCTGGGACGGGGTGGTGCGCATCGTCTCCGCGTGACGCTGCTTCTTCTCCTTCTCGTCCATGTCCTCGTCGAGCCGCTCTCCCTCGGCCTGCGACGGAGTCGAGTATTCGTCGTACTGACTCATGGCCGTCTCCTCGAATCGGTGGGCCGCGGCGACTGATCGCCGCGCATTCCACACGTTCCGTACATAAGGAGCGTAGCTCCGGGACACCGTCGCTACCATCTGCCGGGTGAGCGAAGACGTACCCCTGCTGGACGATCTGATGCCCTGGGCCGTGGGCTCCCTGCGCCTCGGCCGGGCCTGGGTCGCGGCTCCCGACCCGGCGGCCCTCCGTGCCCGCTGGGCGGCCCTGACCAGCGCCGAAGAACGGGAGCAGGAGCGGTTGTTCCGCCCGAGCCGCGCCCGTACGCCCGCTGCCGGGGCGGCGGCGCTGCCCGGCCGGCGCTCCCCGGCCACCGCCCGCTTCGCCGACGCACCGGGGCCCTGCCCGGAGCCGGTACGGGTGCTGCGCGAGCCGTTCGACGAGCAGTGGCTGCTGCCCGACCAGCGGCTGATCGACCTGGCCCGCCCCGAGCTGTGGCGGGTCCTGGACGAGCACCAGCTCTTCTCCGTCGAGACTCCCGAGCTGCTGGTCACCGCGCACCTTCCGGTGGGTCGCCTGGGCCGGATCCGCCCCCTGCACCGGCGTCCCGGCGGCGGGGAGCCCAATCTCGCGCCGGGACTGCTGCCCCTGCTCGGCGAGCGCTACGGCTGCCGGGTCGCCCCGGAGGACGTGCTGTGCTGGATCCTCGCCGCCGGCCGCCCGGGGCCCCGGGGGTACGAGGTCCCGCTCACCGCCGACCCCGGGCGCTGGCGGGCCGGCCTGGAACTCGGCCACCGCATCCTCACCGTCCAATTGCGCGGCGGCCCCGCAGGCGAGCCGCCCCGACTGCCCGGCGGGCGCCGCCCGTACGTCCGCTCGGCGGTCCCGGCCTGGCCGGAGGGGCTCGTGTACGACCCACAGAGCGAGACGCTGGGCCTGGGCGCCGGGACGATCTCCCCGGTCCCCGCCGGGGCCTGGGCGTACGAGGCGCCCGGCGGTACCCGGGTGCTGGAGGCGTGGTTCGCCGCCCGCGCGGCGCACCGCGACCCGGAGGCCGAGGGGCTGGAGGCGATCGGACCCGCGGCCTGGCCGCAGGCCTGGACCTCGGAGTTGCTGGCGCTGGTCACCACCCTTGCTCTGCTGGCCGATCTGGCGCCGGAACGCGCGGAGTTCACGCCCGGGCCGCTGCTGCCCGCCGCCGCCCTGGGCGCCGCGGGCGTACTGCCGCCGCCGCGCTGGTCCCGCCGCCCGGCCTCCGTACTGGACCACCACGAGGAGGGCCCGGGCGGCCAGTTCGCCCTGCTCTGAGGTCGCCGGCGGGGAGCCGGCGGTGGGCCGACGGAGGAGCCGAGGGCCGACCGACGGCGGGCCCGCGCGGCCGCCCCCGGGCCGGCCGCGCCGACGTCTAGGCCGGGTCCCAGGCACCCAGCAGCCGGGACACCCAGCGCGCGAACACCGCGTCCGGCTCTGCGGCCGCCGCCGCGACCGGATGGCTCGCACCGAAGGCGGCCGCCAGCCTCGGGTACTGCCCGGTCGCCAGGCACGAGCCCAGGTAGGCCGCTCGTGCGTCCTGTTCGGCGGCCTCGCTCCAGGGCAGCGACCGGGCGCGCTCGGCCATGGCCAGTTCGCTCGCCACGTAGGTCGCCACCGTGCCGTTCACCGCCGCGACGAGCTCCAGCTTCTCCCCGTCCGGCACCTCCAGGGGCGCCAGGCAGTCCAGGCAGTGCTCCAGGTAGCGCAGGGCGTTCGGACTGAAGCCGTGGACGGGCGACAGCAGCCGCGGCAGCCAGGGGTGACGGTGCATCAGCGCGCGGGTCTGGTGGGCCAGCGCGAGCAGGTCGACCCGCCAGTCACCGGTCGGCGGGTGCAGTGCGTACTCGCCGCTGACCGCGTCGACCATCAGCTCGTACAGGTCCTCCTTGCGCGGCACGTAGTTGTAGAGGGACATCGTCCCCGCGCCGATCCCCGCCGCGACGCGGCGCATCGAGACGGCCTCGATCCCCTCCGCGTCGGCGATCCGCACGGCCTCGGCCGCGATCGACTCGCGGCTGTGCGCCGGCCGGGGGCCGCGGCCGGCCCGCTGCGGGCGGGCCCAGATCACCTCGGGTTGGGCGGGTCGCCCGCTGGCTGTCATCGCTCATCACCTCGTCCTCGCCCCCATGCTAGTTACGTACACCGTACGTAGTGCGTTAGGGTGCCTCCATGACAACTACGTACGCTGTACTTAGTGAGCGACTGGAGAAGCGTTTCGGCGAGGTGCACGCCCTGCGCGGTCTCGATCTGGCGGTGCCCGAAGGCACGGTCTGCGGACTCCTCGGCCCCAATGGCGCGGGAAAGACCACCGCGGTCCGGATCCTCACCACCCTCACCCGGCCCTCCGGCGGGCGCGCCCTCGTCGCCGGCCACGACGTGACCCGCGACCCCGGCGCCATCCGCCGCGCCATCGGGGTCACCGGCCAGTACGCCTCGGTCGACGGCGATCTGACCGGCCGTGAGAACCTGCGGCTGTTCGCCCGCCTCGCCGGGCTGCGCGGGCGGTCCGGCCGGGCCCGCGCCGATGAGCTGCTGGACCGCTTCCGGCTGGGCGAGGCCGCCGACCGGGTGGCCTCCACCTGGTCGGGCGGTATGCGCAGGCGCCTGGACCTGGCCGCCGGGCTGATCACCCGCCCCCGCGTGCTCTTCCTCGACGAACCCACCACCGGCCTGGACCCGGCCGCCCGCGAGGACATCTGGACGGCGGTACGGGACCTGGCCGCGGAGGGCACGACGGTCCTGCTCACCACCCAGTACCTGGAGGAGGCCGACCGGCTCGCCGACGACATCGTCGTGGTGGACCACGGCCGGGCCGTGGCCACCGGCACCCCGGCCGAGCTCAAGGCCCGGATCGGCGCCCGCGCCGAGGTCACCGTCGCCGAGGCGGACGCGCTCGCGGGCGCGGCCGTCGTACTCGACCAGCTCACCGGCGGCCGGCCCGTGCTCGACGAGGAGCGCCTGACCGCCGGGGTGAGCGTGCTGGACACCGGGCTCACGCTGCCCCGGATCATCCGCGCGCTCGACACCGCCGGGGTGGCGGTCACCGATGCCGCCCTGCGCCCGCCCACCCTGGACGAGGTGTTCCTGCGTCTCACCCAGGTCCGTACCGCCACCCCCGAGGAGCACGCGGCATGAGCACCCTGCTGTCGGACGGCGGCGCCGTCCTCACCCGCCAACTGCAGAAGGTCCGGCATGCTCCGGCGCTGCTGGTCCTGACCCAGACCATGCCGATCGTCATGCTGCTGTTCTTCGGCTACGTCTTCGGCAGCGCGCTCGCCATGCCGGGCTCCGACTACCGCGAGTTCCTGGTGCCGGGGCTGCTGGCCGCCACCGCCGCCAACGGCCTGATGACCGGCATGTTCACGGCCGCACAGGACGCCCACCGCGGGGTGACGGACCGCTTCCGGACCCTGCCGATGAGCCGCGCGGCCGTCCCGCTCGGGCAGACCGCCGCCGATCTGCTGACGACCACGGTGTCGATGGTGCCGCTGATGCTGGTGGGGCTGGCGATGGGGTGGCACATCGAGAACGGACTGCCGGGCGCGCTGGGGGCGTTGGGCGTGCTCCTGCTGTTCCGTTTCGCCGCCGCGTGGGCGGGGACGTACCTGGGCCTGCTCAGCAAGAGCGAGGAGGCGGCGGGCCAGCTCGGCAGCGCCACCTTCGTCCTGCCGATGCTGTCCAGCGCGTACCTGCCGACCGCCGGGCTGCCCGGGTGGCTGCGGACGGTCGCCGAGTGGAACCCGATCAGTGCGGTCGCGACGGCGGTGCGCACGCTGTGCGGGAACCCGGGCGGCGAGCCCGAGCCGGGCGCCGCCTGGCCGGCCGCGCATCCCGTCGCGGGGGCCCTGCTCTGGTCGCTGGTGCTGTTGGCCCTGTGCGCACCTCCGGCCGCGCGCCGGTTCGCACGCGGCCGGGACTGAGCGGGACTGGGTGCGGGACCGGGCGCTGCGCCGTACGGAACACTGCGGACGGGCCACACCCGTGATCGGAATGCGACCCCGTGTCCGATGACAGGGCGGGGTGGGAACCGGTAGGCAGGCTGTATGTCTGTCACTCCTCCCGCCCCGCAGCCCGCAGAACCCCTCCCCCTCGACGGCGTCACCGTCGTCGCGGTGGAGCAGGCCGTGTCGGCCCCCTTCGCCACCCGCCAGCTCGCCGACCTCGGGGCCCGCGTCGTCAAGGTCGAGCGGCCCGACGGCGGTGACTTCGCGCGGGACTACGACACCGCCGCCCAGGGGCTGGCCTCGCATTTCGTGTGGGCCAACCGGGGCAAGGAGTCGATCGCGCTCGACCTGAAGGATCCGCGCGGCCTGGAGATCCTGCACGGCCTGCTGGACGGCGCCGACGTGTTCGTACAGAACCTGGCGCAGGGCGCGGCCGCCCGGCTCGGGCTGGACTCGGCGGCCCTGTGCGCGCGGTATCCGCGGCTGGTCGCCGTGGACATCTCCGGCTACGGCGCCGAGGGCCCGTACGCCCACAAGCGCGCCTACGACATGCTCGTGCAGTGCGAGGCGGGGCTGGTCTCGGTGACCGGCACCCCGGAGCAGCCCGTCAAGGCGGGCATCCCGGCGGCCGACATCGCCGCGGCCATGTACGCGTTCTCGGGAGTGCTCGCGGCGCTGCTGCGCCGCGGGACCACGGGACGCGGCGGCCGTGTGGAGGTGTCGATGCTGGACGCGCTCGCGGAGTGGATGGGGCATCCGCTGCACCACACGATGCACGGCGGGGAGCAGCCCGTGCGCACGGGTCTCGCGCACGCCGTGATCGCCCCGTACGACGCCTACCCCACGGCGGACGGGGACCGGGTGCTGCTGTCGGTGCAGAACGACCGGGAGTGGCGGCGGCTGGCCGAAGGGGTGCTGCAACGCCCCGAGTTGGCCGATGATCCGGCGTATGCGACGAACGCGGCACGCACCCGGGGCCGGGAGAAGACCGATGCGGTGGTCGCGGAGGCCCTGGCCCCACTGGACGCCGGCGAGGCGATCGAACGGCTGGAGGCTGCGGGCATCGCCTGTGCGCGGCTGAACTCCGTGGCCCAGCTCGCGGACCATCCGCAGTTGACGGCCCGGGACCGGTGGCGTGAGGTGGGCTCACCGGCCGGGCCGCTGCGGGCGCTGCTGCCGCCGATCGGACTGCCGGATGGCGCGGCACCGCGGATGGGAGCGGTGCCCGCGCTCGGCGAACACACCGAGACCCTGCTGCGCGCCCTGGGGATGACGGGCGCGCAGATCACGACACTGCGCCGGGACGGTGTGGTTGCGTAGGGCCGGGGGCGAAACTTCCGGGGGGTCGGGGACGTTTTACGAGCGGCGGCTGCCGAAGAGCGTGCGACGCAGACGGCGCAGCGGCGCGAAGAGCGAGACGCGCGCGCTCCGGCTCCGCAGGCGGTGCGTGTGGTCGCGGGAGGTGAGTTCGCGCATCAGCAGGGTCGCCTCGGCGACCTCACGGTGCGGGACGGCGGGTCCGCCCAGCACGGCGAGGTGGCGGTCGAGGCGCGAGCTGGTCGCACTGCTGCCGCAGGTGATGGCAGGCACGCGAGGCGGCCTGCTGCGCATTGCTATCTGTTCCATGATCTCTCCCCACCCGTACGAGGGCACCCGGCCCGGGCAGGGTAACCCTATCGTCCCCGCATCGCCCTCGGGTATCCCGGTGGTGTGAATTACCCCTATGCAACGGGGAGTTGACGGTTACTCAGCGGAGTCGGCCGTTACTCTCCGCATAGACCACGGGGGTTGAGGGAGGGCCGGGCGGTGGTTCTGCCGCCGCAAGGGCCACGCGGCGCGCGCTGCGCTAACGTGGAGTGATTGCCCGGTAACACGCGGATGCGCCTGGGGGGCTCGTATGAGTGACGACATGCGTGGCGGGGACGGGGAATCGGACGCCGGGTCCGGGCGTGTCCTGGCGGGCCGCTACCGGCTGCTCGGTCCGCTCGGCCGGGGCGGCATGGGCATCGTGTGGCGGGCCCGCGACGAACTGCTGGGCCGCGAGGTGGCGGTCAAGGAGGTCCGGGCACCGGCCGGGCTGGACGGGGCAGAGGTGGGCCGGATGTACCGGCGCCTGGAGCGGGAGGCCTGGGCCGCGGCCCGGGTCTCGCACCGCGGGGTCGTCACGGTCTACGACGTGGCGACCGAGGACGGCCGGCCGTGGATCGTGATGGAGCTGGTGCGCGGCCTGTCGCTGGCCGACGTGCTGGAGGCCGAGGGACCGCTCACCCCGCAGCGGACCGCGCACCTCGGCGAACAGGTGCTGGCCGCGCTGCGTTCCGCGCACGAGGCGGGGGTGCTGCACCGGGACGTGAAGCCCGGCAACGTGCTGGTGGCCAACGACGGGCGGGTGGTGCTGAGCGACTTCGGGATCGCGCGGCTGGAGGGCTCCGCGGCGATCACCATGACGGGAGAGGTGGTGGGCTCCCCCGAGTTCCTCGCACCGGAGCGGGCCGCGGGACGTGAGCCGGGGCCCGCATCGGACCTGTGGTCGCTCGGGGTGATGCTCTACGCGGCCGTCGAGGGGGTCTCGCCCTTCCGGCGCGATACGCCGCTGGCGACCCTGCGGGCCGCGGCGGACGAGGAGTTGCCGCCGCCGCGCCGCGCGGGGCCGCTGACGCCCGTACTGGAGGGGCTGCTCCGGAAGGATCCCGACGAGCGGCTCCCCGCGGCGGAGGCGGCCCGGATGCTGCGGATCATCGGCGCGGGCGGGACCGTACGGGACGCCGGCGGGCCGGTGTCGGGGCCGGACGCCCCCACGGCCGTCGTGCAGCACCGGCACGAGGGGGCGGGGGCCACGCGGCGGACGGCGCCCTTGGCGGCCCCGCTGCCGGGGCCGGCGCCGGCCCCGGCCCGGCAGGGACAGGCGGGGGTGGTGCTGGTCCTGGGGATCGTGGTGCTGCTGCTGGCCCTGGCCGCGCTGGGATGGCTGCTGCTGAGGGACCGGGACGCCGCGGGCCCGGGAGACGGGCGACCGGCGGGCGGGGGCTCCGCGTCCACGGGAGCGACGGGAGCGGCCTCCCCTTCGGCGGCCCCCTCGGGCTCGGCATCCGCCTCGGCGTCGGCTTCGGCCTCCGCGTCGCCTTCGGCCACACCCGTCCCGCGGGCCACGGCAGCCGTCCGCGCCGTCCGCGACAGCTACAGCGGGAGCTGCCCGCCGGCCGCCTCGGCGGCCCCGGCCTTCACCGCCGACCTCACGGTGGACCGTACGCCCGCCACCCTGGAGTACCGCTGGGCGACGCGGAGCGGGCTCACCTCCGGCCCCGGCTGGCGGACCGTCACGTACGGGGCCCAGGAGGCCGCCGTTCGCCGGCTCGACCACACCGAGCTCACCCACTTCCCGAACGCGACCTTCCGCGACGCGGTCCGGCTGGAGGTACGGGGCCCGGCGGCGACGGCCTCGGACTGGGTGGAGTTCTCCGTGACGTGCGGGAAGGAGGCCCCGACGGGCGGGGCCTCCCCCGGTCCGAGCACGTCGCCGAGCGCCTCACCGGGTATGGCACCGCCGGACCCGGCGCCCGCTCCGGAGCGGTGACGGCGGTCAGGCGGCGTTGGTCAGGACCGGCAGGTACCCGCCGGACTGTCCGGCGGCGGTCGGGTGGTACGACTCGCCTATGTTGACCCAGTTGACGCTGTGCAGCCACGCGTCGCCGGAGCAGATCTCGTGGCCGGTGAAGGCGCCGGCGACCGAGGCGAAGGTGAACCCGTGGTCGGCGGCGCGTTTGGCGATGGCGGCGTTCAGGTAGTCGGCCGCGCCGTTGATGGCGGAACGCTCGCCCTCGGTGAGGCCGGTGACGCAGGTTCCGTTGAGCTTGTAGAAGCGCGGGTAGCCGAGGACCACCACGCGGGCACCCGGCGCCCTGCCGTGGATGGCGTTGTAGACCTGGTCGAGCTGGCCGGGCAGCGTGGAGTCGACGTAGGCCTTGGCCTGGTTGACCCGGCTGATGCAGGTGGATTCGGACTGGAGCACACAGGTCGTCATGACGTCGGAGAACCCGGCGTCGTTGCCGCCGATGGTGATGCTGACGAGGTCGGTGCCGGAGTTCAGCGGACCGAGCTGCCCGGAGAGGACGTCACCCGTGCGGGCGCCCGAGCAGGCGGCGAAGGAGAAGGTCTGCGGGGAGTGGGCGGCGGCCCAGAGGGCGGGATAGGCGCGGGTGGTCCGCTTGCAGGATCCGCTCGCGCTGTCGTAGTTGCCGGCGCCGACGCCCGAGGAGTACGAGTCTCCGAGGGCGACGTAACCGAAGTCGGCCGAGGCGGCGGCCGCCTGTCCGGCGCCGAACAGGGCGGCGCCTGCGGCGAGTAACAGGGAGGAGGTGAGGGCTGCGAAGCGACGCGACATTCTCATGCTCATGTGTGCGGCTCCTTGTGGGGGTTACTCCTGAGTCCGTGGTACAAGGAGCCGAGGGTGGCTGGAAGTGTTCATGCCAAGAATATTCGGGGCAGGGTTACCTCCCGAACCTTCACGGGCAGTGCGTTTGAAGAGGGAACTTGGGCACCCGATCCGGCGAAACACAGGTGCACGGGGCCACTTCGTGCCGGATCATGGGCGCCATGCCATCCCAGCCGCACGACGCACTGCCGATCCGGCTCAACGTCGACGACAGCGATTCTCCGTCGGATGTCGTGGACGCCCTGTTCCTCGGCCGGTTCGCGTCCGGCGAGCAGCCCTACTCGCACAGCGTCTCGATCGAGCGGGTGAAGGCCGAGGCGACCCTGCTGCCGCCCTCGGCCACCGTGCTGCGTTCGGCGCGCGACTCCGACCGCAGCGCCGTCCTCGCGGAGGGCGAGGGCTGGACCGTGCTCGTGTCCCGCTGGAGCCGGGGCGCGGACGTGACGGTGACGGCCGTGAGCGAGGAACTCGCCGCGGGCGTGCTGGGCGAGGCCACCGAGGGCGCGCAGGACGAGCCCGAACCGCAGCCGGAGAACGTCACGATGGGGTTCTGGTACGTCTCCCCGCGCCGCGGCCCGTACCGGACGACCCGCCAGATCGCGGCCGGCACCTGGGCGGAGGTACGGCAGAACTACACGGCGCCGGTGGCCGGGGCGATGGACCGCCTGATGAAGGTCACCCCTGACGACATCGCCGGCCGGCTGCTCCTGCTGCACGGGCCGCCGGGCACCGGGAAGACCTCGGCGCTGCGGACCCTGGCCCGGTCCTGGCGCGACTGGTGTCAGGTGGACTGCGTCCTGGACCCGGAGCGGCTGTTCAACGACGTGGGTTACCTGATGGACATCGCGATCGGCGAGGACGAGGGCACCTCGAAGGGCCGGTGGCGGCTGCTGCTGCTGGAGGACTGCGACGAGCTGATCCGCGGCGAGGCCCGCCACACCGCCGGGCAGGCGCTGTCCCGGCTGCTCAACCTGACGGACGGTCTGCTGGGGCAGGGCCGCAACGTGCTGGTGGGGGTGACGACCAACGAGGACCTGGAGCGGCTGCACCCCGCGGTGGTCCGCCCGGGGCGGTGCCTGGCCCGGATCGAGGTCGGGCGGCTGACGCACGGGGAGGCGGTGGAGTGGCTCGGCTCCGAGGAGGGCGTCTCCCGGGAGGGCGCCACGCTGGCCGAGCTCTTCGCCCTGCGCCGGGGCGCCGGTCCGGCGTCCCTGCTGCCGCCGCAGGGCCAGGGCGCGGAGGCGGGCCTGTACCTGTAGTCGGGCCGGTCCTTGCCGACCGCGGGGCGGTGCCGAGGACAATGGGGCCCGACGAGAACCCCGGGCGCGGGGCTGCCCGGGCAGCCGGGACCGCCGCGCCCGGGACACACCGAACAGGAGAGTGCCCCGTGTTCGAAGCGGCGCAGGACAATCCGTACCCCGACAGCCACGTGCTCGGCGAGGGCCCCGAGCCGCACCCGCAGCTGGAGCCGGTCCTGCCCCTCCTGGGACGCTGGCACGGCCGCGGGCGCGGTGAATACCCCACCCTGGAGCAGGGTTTCCGGTACGAGCAGGAGATCACCTTCAGCCACGACGGCAGGCCGTTCCTGCGCTACGAGTCGCGCGCCTGGCTGATCGACGAGTCGGGGACGGCCTTGCGCCCGTCGGGCCGGGAGTCGGGCTGGTGGCGGATCATGCCGGACGCCTCCCTGGAGGTGGTCCTCGCCCATCCCACCGGCATCGTGGAGACGTACGTCGGCCGGGTGTCCGGCACCGCGATCGAGCTTTCGACCGACCATGTGGCGCGCACGCCCCGGGCCAAGGAGGTGACCGCCATGCGGCGCCGGTACACCCTCCGGGACGGGGAGCTGGAGATCGCGCAGGACATGGCGGCGATGGGCCGGCCCCTCCAGCACCATCTCGGCGCCCGCCTGCGCCCGCACAAGGCCTGACCCGAAGGGATCGGCCGACGCGGGCCACCCGGCTCGCGGCCCCGCGCGCGGCTACCCGCCGAAGCGGGCCCGCAGGGCGTCGAGCACGGCCGCCGTCGCCTCGTCCGCGGTCAGACCCAGCCGCTGCGCCCGCTCCGCGTAGGCCTGGGCGGCGGCGGCCGCCTCCCGGGCCGCCCCTTCACCGGCCGCCGCGACGAACGTGCCGTTGCGCCCGCGCGTCTCGATCACCCCGTCCCCCTCCAGCGCCCGGTACGCCTTCGCGACGGTGTTCGCGGCCAGCCCCAGCTCCTCCGCCAGCCCGCGCACCGTCGGCAGCTTGTAGCCCACCGGCAGCCTGCCCGTCCTCGCCGCCTGTGCGATCTGCGCGCGCAACTGCTCGTACGGGGCGGCCGCACCGGCCGCACCGTCAATCCGGATCTTCAGGTTCGTCGGGGTCACGCCGCCGATTCTCCCCCATCGGGCGGGAAATTCGGAGGCGTCCACCCCCGCCCCGCACCTACGGTCGGCCCATGACCACACTGATCCGCGACCTGCACCGGGGTGACCCCCCGGATGTGCAGTCCGTCGTACGGGTGCGCCGCGCGGCGCTGCCCTTCATGATCACCACCAGCGCCGGCGTGGCCTTCGAACTGGACTCAGCCCACCCCGCGAAGCGCTACCGGATCCTCCTCGCCGAGGACGCCGACGGCCGTGTCGTCGGCACCGCCCAGGTCGGCATCGCCCACGAAGCCCTCCAGCCGGGCCGGGCCTTCGTCAACGCCTACGTGGACCCCGCGCACCGCGGCCTCGGCGCGGGCACGGCACTGCTGCGCGCCGCCGAGGAGTACCTGCTCGCTCAGGGCGCGGTGCAGGTGTACGCCTGGGTCCTCGACGAGCCCGCCCACCGCGCCTTCGCCGCACGGCACGGCTACCGTCCCAGCCGTTCGGCGCACTTCCTGCGCCTGGACCTGGCCGACGCCGCGCTGCCGCCGTACCCGGCCGACCTTCCCCCCGGTGTCGAGCTCCGCTCCGGCTCCGCCTTCGCGGCGGACCCGCGCCCGCTGTACGAGGCCGACGCGGCGGTCAGCGCCGACGAGCCGGGCGACGTACCGGTGGTGCTGGACGACTACGCGCACTGGCTGCGCAGCACCTGGGACGACCCCCAGTTCGACAAGGACCTGACCACGGTGGTCCTCGTCGACGGTGCGGTCGCCGCCTTCGCCGCCGCCCGCACCGACGGCGCCACGCGGTACGGCTCGGCGATGACCGGCACCCTGGAGGCCTTCCGCGGCCGGGGCCTGGCCCGGCTCGCCAAGACGGTGTCCCTGCACCGGGCGCGCGCCGCGGGGTACACCGAGGCCTTCACCGGCAATGACGCCGGGAACGGGCCGATGCTCGCCGTCAACCGGAAGTTCGGGTACGCGATCTGCGCGACCGAGACCCGTTACACCAAGGCCCTGGAGCAGACGCGATGACGGACCGCCCCGCGGACCGGGTGACCGTGGCCCTGACCAAGGCCGGCCGCACCAAGATCCGCTATCCCGCCACCCTGGTCTCCGACACCGGTGACCGCATCTGCGTCCGGGCCCCCTGGGCGGCCGCCGGCGTACGGGACTTCGGCTTCGTGCGCTTCGAGCCGGGTGACGTGTTCACCGAGCACTTCTGGCGCGGACGCTGGTACGCGGTCAAGGAGGTCCGTACCGGCGGGGGCGTCCTCAAGGGCTGGTACTGCGACGTCACGCGCCCGGCGGTGGTGCGGGACGGCGAGATCCTGGTGGAGGACCTGGACCTCGACCTGTGGGTCTCCGCGGACGGCAGCAGCGTGCTGCGGCTGGACGAGGACGAGTTCGCGACGAGCGGCCTCGCGCGGTCCGACCCGCACGCGGCGGCCGAGGCGCTGCGCGCCCTCGACGCCCTGGCCGCCCAGGCCCACTCCCCCGCGGGCCTGACCGCGCTCCTGGCCTGAGTCCGGGCCTCTTTCTGTGGGCCCGCTTAGTGGTTCCTTAAGCGGAGCCTAAGGATCTCCGCCAGGGGGCTCCAGCGGGCGAAACCGGTGCTGTCGAGGGCTAGTTTGGCGAGGCCAGGGAGGGCCTGGTGCGGCGCCGGACCTACGGGGGGTCGGCGCCGCGCAGGCTGATTCCCGCCGGTGTGCACCGCGACCAGGTGCCCCGGCCCGCCGCCGCCGAAGGAGATCCGCCCATGTCCGTACGCCGTCGCTCCGTGACCCGTATCGCCGCAGTCGGCCTCGCCCCGCTGGCGGTGGCCGCGTACGCGGTCGTGCCCGCGGCCGCCCACGGCTCGATGACGGACCCGGTCAGCCGGGTGGCGGCGTGCTACGCGGAGGGGCCGGAGGCGCCCAAGTCGGCAGCGTGCAAGGCGGCGGTGGCGTCGAGCGGTGCGCAGGCGTTCTACGACTGGAACGCGGTGAACATCGCCAATGCCGCCGGGAACCACCGGGCGTTGATCCCGAACGGCCAGCTGTGCTCCGCCGGGAACGACAAGTACCGCGGCCTGGATCTGGCCCGGGCCGACTGGCCCGCCAGCCCGATGACCTCCGGCCCGCACACCTTCCGCTACAAGGGGACCGCCCCGCACAAGGGCTCCTTCGAGCTGTACCTCACGAAGGACGGTTACGACCCGGCCAAGCCGCTGAAGTGGTCCGACCTGGAGCCCGAGCCGTTCGCGAAGACCACCGACCCGGGCCTGCAGAACGGGGAGTACGTCTTCTCCGGCACGGTCCCGGCGAAGTCCGGCCGCCACCTCGTCTACAGCATCTGGCAGCGCTCCGACAGCCCGGAGGCCTTCTACACCTGCTCGGACGTGGTGTTCGGGAAGGACAGCGGGGGCGGCAGCGGCGGGGGCACCGGTGGGGGTACCGCGCCGACCGCGAAGCCGAGCAGCAAGCCCTCGGCGCAGCCCTCGCAGACCCCGCCCAAGGCCCCGACGGACGAGCAGATCGCCGACGGCGAGAGCAAGTCCACCGTGGAGCACAACGGCCACGGCGACAACGACCCGAAGACGAACGGCAGCACCGACCTCGCCCCGGTGTCCTCGTCGCCGGCCCGGACGGCCGCCGACCTCGCCGAGACGGGCGCCGACAGCGCCACCCCGGCGATCGCGATCACCGGGGCCGGCGTCCTGGCCGCCGGTTCCGCCGTACTGTTCGCGGTGGCCCGGCGCCGCGCGACGGCGCCGGGCCGCCACGGCCGCTGACCGGCAACGGCCGTCGATGCCCTCCGGACCGGCTGCGCCTACTCGAAGACCGAGGCGCAGGTGGTCCGTTCGGCGTGCGCCGGGTCGAGCGCGTTCAGTGCCTCGTGCCAGGCGATGCGGTCGGTGAGTCCGATGGCGACGTGCTCGGAGAGGTCCAGGGGGCACAGGTCCTGGAGCACGACGTTGCGCACGTTGGAGCCGCCCTGGAGGAACGCGGACCGGTACGGCGTGACCACCTCGTCGTACTTCGTCGCGATCACCGTGTACTGGACCCCGGGGACGGTGTCCCCGCCCGCGTTCAGTTTGGTGACGAAGGCGGATCCGGCGATCTGGTCGGCCAGGCCCGGGGTCGCGGAGCTGATCAGGTCCTCGGCACCGGGGAAGTACGGGAGCAGCTGGGTGAGCCCGTCCAGGGTGGTCCCGTGGTTGTCGGGGGCGAGGCCGATCAGGGCGTTGACCTTGGGCGCGCCGCCGAGGAACTTGAGGTAGTAGTTGGGCATCATGCCGCCCTGCGAGTGCCCGACGATGTCGGTCTTCGGGGCTCCGGTGGAGGCCAGCACCTTGTCGACGAAGACGCTGAGCTGGCCGGCCGACTTGTCGATGGGGCCGAGCCCGTTGAAGAAGGGCACGCCGGGCAGCTGCCCGTAGTCGAGCGAGTAGACGCAGTACCCGCGGTGGACGAGGTAGGGCGCGAGGCCGAGCCAGTTGTCGACGGAGTTGCCGAAGGTTCCGTGCACCAGGACGACCGGACGGGGATGGGCGGTCGAGGGTTTGCAGGACCAGTTGTTCCAGCCGCTGCCGGGTGCGGTAGCGGCCTGTGCCCCGCCGGTGGGGGCGACGAGGGCGGCGGCGGTGAGGGTGAGGACGGCCAGCGGGCGGAGCAGGCGTCGCCAGGGCAGCATCGAGTGGTCTCCTTGCGGGTCATGGGGAATACGTGGGGGTTCGTCCCGTGATCCGGATCACAAGGGGAGCTGCTGCCGCCAAATTACGGGCGGGTAGTAAGACAGGGAAGTTACGCGTCGGTAAAAAACTGCCGTGTCGCTACGCCGCGAGTGTGCCTCTGGCGATGACGTGGGGCCCGAAGCGCGCCCGCACCCGGTCCGTGACGGCCTCCAGCCGTCGGGCCTTCTCGTCCTGCGGGTCGAAACTCAGCTGGTGCACGGCCCGTTCGGCCGGGGTGAGGTCCTCCAGGCGCAGTGCCAGCGCGCGCACCCGCGCCCGCTGGAGCCCGAGTCCCGCGTACAGCCGGTACGCCGCGGAGGTCAGGGCGGCCGAGTGCGCGGTGGGTTCGGCCAGGGTCCTGGTACGGGTGAGGGTGGTGCGGTCGGAGCAGCGGACGGTGAGGGAGACGGCCCGGCAGACCTGCTGCTGCGTACGGAGCCGGGCGCCGAGCTCCTCCGTCAGCGAGAGCAGCGCACGGCGGTGCCGTACGGGATCCAGCTCGTCGAGTCCGAAGGACCGTTCGGCGGCCAGCGAGCGCGCCGCGGCACCCGGCCGGACCGGGCTGCGGTCGATACCGAGGGCGCGCTCGTGCACCTCGCGCCCGGCCCGGGCTCCGAGGATGCGGCGCAGGGTGGCCGGCGGGGCGGCGGCGACCCGGCCGACCGAGTCGAGGCCGTACGAGCACAGCGTCCGGGCGGCCTTCGGGCCGACCCCGTCCAGGGCGGCCACGGGCTTGGCGGCCAGGAACTCCCGTACGGCGGCGGGCTCGTCCGGGATGACCAGGGTGCGCCCGGGCCGGGCCTCGCGGACCGCCATGCGGGCCAGCAGGGGGTTCCCGGCGGCGCCGATGGCGCAGTCCACCCCGTACAGCGCGAGGCAGCGGACCCGGATCAGGGCCGCCAGCCGGGCCGGGCCGCAGCCGAAGTAGCGCAGAGCGCCGCGGACATCGGCGAGGACGGTGTCGGGCGGGAGGGCCTGCACCACGGGCGTGAACCCGCCGAGCAGTGCGAGCACGCCCGCGTACGCCTGCGCGTCGAGCGGTTCGCCGTCGACGCGTCGCAGCCGCAGGCACAGCACCGTGGGGACGGCGGGGGCGTTCATCCCGCGCTCCCCGGACTGGAGTGCCACAGCTTGCGGCCGGTCGCGGCCCGGTCACCGGCCGGCTGGAGGTCGGCCCACGGGTTCATCTCGTACCCGGTGGGCAAGTGGATGCGGCGGCCGGAGTCCCCGCGAGCCTCGGGCGCGCCGGAGGCCGACCCCGGCTCCGACCCCGGCTCCGCCCCGGGCCCCGGCATCGGCTCCGTCAGCCGCGCCGCGACCGCGTCCAGGCCGCCCGCCGCCCGCAGTTCCACCAGCTCCGCCAGGTCCCAGGCCGCAGCGCCGACCACGCTCAGGCTCTGTGGTCCGCGCCGCTGCACGACCCCCCGCACCAGCAGCAGGAACGAGTGGAAGACGGTGTGCGCGCACGCCTCGTGGCTGTCGTCGAAGAAGGCCAGGTCGACCAGGCCGGTCCCGTCGTCCAGCGTCGTGAAGATGACCCGCCTGCCCGATCGGACCGGCGGGGTCTGGGTGGCCGCCTTGGCCCCCGCGACCAGCACCGTCCGGCCGTGCTCGACCTCGCGCAGCCGACGGGCCGGGGTCACCCCGAGCTCCGCCAGGAAGTCGTGGTGGTCCGCCATCAGGTGCCGCGAGGTGTCCATGCCGAGGACGCCCAGCTCCGCGCTGAGCCGTTCCGCCTCGTTCAGGTCGGGCAGGCCGACCGAGGCCGTGGACCGGCCTCCGTCCAGCGGGAGTTGGGGGGTGCCGCGGACGCCCGCCGCGCGCTGGGCGCCGTGCAGCTCGGAGACGTGCAGCAGCAGGTCCCGCCGGTTGGCGCCGAAGGCGTCCAGGGCGCCCACCTGCGCGAGCCGCTCCGCCACCGGCCGGCCCGGCCGGGCCCGGTCCCAGAAGTCGCGCAGCGATCCGTACGGCTGCCCCTGCTCGATCCGGGCCGCCTCCGCCTCGCTGATGCCGTGGACGTCGGCCAGGGCGAGCCGGAGCCCCCACACCGCAGGAGTCTCGGACACCAGTTCGATGCGGTGGGCGACCGCCGAGCGGTTCACGTCCAGCGGCAGCACCGGCACCCCGCGCCGCCGCGCGTCCGCCAGCAGCAGCCGCTTCGGGTACATCCCGGGGTCGTGCGTGAGCAGTCCGGCGTAGAAGGCCGCCGGGTGGTGCGCCTTGAGCCACGCCGACTGGTAGGTGGGGACGGCGAAGGCCACCGCGTGCGCCTTGCAGAAGCCGTACGAGCCGAACGCCTCCACGATCTCCCAGGTCCGGCCGATCACCTCCGCCGTATGGCCCCGTGCGGCCGCCTTCGCCGCGAACCACACCTTGATCCGCGCCTGCGACTCCCGGTCGGACAGGCCGCGCCGCACCCGGTCCGCCTCGTCGCGCCCGCAGCCGGTCATGACGTGCACGATCTCGATGATCTGCTCGTGGAAGACCACCACCCCGTACGTCTCGCGCAGCGCGGGCTCCAGGTCCGGGTGCGGGAAGCGGACCGGGGACCGGCCGTGCCGGGCCTCGATGAACGGACGCACCATGTCGGCGGCCACCGGCCCCGGCCGGAACAGCGAGATGTCGACGACCAGGTCGTGGAAGGTCGACGGCTGCAGCCGCCCCACCAGGTCCCGCTGACCCGGGGACTCGATCTGGAAGCAGCCCAGCGTCTCGGCCGAGCGGATGAGCTCGTACGTCGCCCGGTCGCCCGGCGGTACCTGCGCCGGGTCGTCGAGGTCGAGCTCCTGCCCCGTGCCCCGCCGGATCTCCGCGACCGCGTGCGCCATCGCGGACTGCATCCGCACGCCCAGCACGTCGAGTTTGAGCAGCCCGAGGTCCTCCACGTCGTCCTTGTCGAACTGCGACATGGGGAAGCCCTCGCCGCTGGTGGGCACCACGGGGGTGCGCTTCAGCAGCGAGGCGTCGGAGAGCAGCACCCCGCACGGGTGCATGGCGATCCCGCGCGGCAGCCCGTCCAGCGCCTCCACCAGCTCCCACAGCCGGCCGTGCTCCTCCTCGCGTACGCCGCGCAGCTCGGGCAGCTCCGCCAGGGCCGCGCGGGCGTCGCGGGCCCGGATGTGCGGGAAGGCCTTGGCGAGCCGGTCGACGACGGCCGGATCCATGGACAGGGCGGCGCCGACGTCGCGGACGGCGTGCCGGACCCGGTAGGTCTCGGGCATGGACACGGTGGCGACCCGCTCGGTGCCGAACCGGTCGATGATCCGCCGGTAGACCTCCAGCCGGCGGGCCGACTCCACGTCGACGTCGATGTCGGGCAGGACGCGGCGGCGCTTGGACAGGAAGCGCTCCATCAGCAGGCCGTTCGCGACGGGGTCGGCGTGGGCGATGCCGAGCAGGTGGTTGACGAGGGAGCCGGCGCCGGAGCCGCGGGCGGTCACGCGGATGCCCATCTCCCGTACGTCGTCCACGACTTGGGCGACCGTCAGGAAGTAGGAGGCGAAGCCGTGGTAGGCGATGATGTCGAGCTCGTGCTGCATCCGCTCCCAGTACGCGGCGTCGCCGGCGTAGCCGCGCAGCACCATGGCGGCGGCGGCACGGGAGGCGAGGACCCGCTGCGCAGTGCGGTGGGCCGCACCGACGAGGTGCGCCTCGGGGAAGTGCACGGAGCCCATGCCGAGATCGTCCTCGGCGTCCACCGCGCAGGCCTCGGCGGTGTTCCGGGTCTCGGCGAGCAGCCGGCGCGCGTCGGCCGGGCGCAGTCCCGCGGCCTGGGCGATCCGGTCGGCGGCCGCGGCCATGGCGGCCGGGTCCTTGAGCCAGCGTTCGCCGCTGTCCAGGGGCCTGCGCGGGTCGAGGGGGACCAGCCGGCGGGCCGCGTCGAGGATGTCGGCGACCGGGCCCTGCCCGGGGTCGGCGTACCGGACGGCGTTGGTCAGCACGGCCGGGATCCCCTGCTCGGCGGCGAAGCCGAGGGTACGGGCGGCCAGCCGCAGCGAGCCGGGGCCGGTGCCGGTGCGGCCGTGGTGGACGGCCTCCAGGCGCAGGGAGCCCCCGTAGACCTCCCGCCAGGGCGCGAGCAGCCGGGTCGCCCGGTCGGGGCGTCCGGCGGCGAGCGCCCGCCCGACCTCGGAGTCGGGTCCGAGCAGGACGTACACCCCTTCGCCGCGCAGGTCCGCCCAGGGCAGCACGGGCAGGGCCTCCCGGCCGGCCCCGGCCGCCGCGTGGGCCGCGGTGACCATCCGGCACAGCTCGGCCCAGCCGGTGGCGCCGTCGCGGGCCAGGAAGACGGCCCGGGGCGCGGACTCGTCCACGAAGGCGCCGCCCTTGACGGGGGTCCGCCGCCGGTGGGACACCTCGCCGGAGCCGGGACCGGACCCCGAACCGGAGGAGCCGGAGCCGGAGCCGGAGGAGCTTGAGCCGGGAGAACCGGAGCCGGGGAAGCCCGAGGTGGAGGAGCCCGGTCCGCCCGGCCGCGCCGCACCCGGCGGGGACGCCACCGCCAGGTCCACCCCGAACAGGGGGCGGATCCCCGCCTCCGCGCACGCCTTGGCGAACCGAACGGTCCCGGCCAGGCTGTCGCGGTCGGTCAGCGCCAGCGCGTCCATGCCGCGCTCGGCGGCACGCTCCGCCAGCCGTTCCGGGTGCGAGCCTCCGTAGCGCATGGAGAACCCCGAAACGGTGTGCAGATGCGTAAACCCAGGCACCCGCGGCCTCCTGCTTCGCTCGATTCGCCCAAGACTCCTTCGACCTCCCCTGTCCCCACCATAGAGCAATTCGAATACCCGTGCGAAACGTTTGTTCGATCATCCATTCGGTCCTCCCCTGCTGCGTCGGACCCCCGGTCGGCCGAGCGTGTGAGACATGACCCAGACCCCCAGCCCAGGTCCCGCCGGCGGTTTCCTCGCCGAGATCAAAGACGCCGTGACCCTCCGGGCCGCTCTGCTGGTCCTCGGCGTACTGGCGCTCCAGCTCGCCTTCATCACCTCGTACATCGGGGCCTTCCACCACCCGAAGCCCAGCGGGATCACGCTCGCCGTGACCGCTCCCGCCGCCCCGGTCGCCGGGCAGGCCGTACAGCAGCTGCGGGCCCTGCCCGGCAAACCGCTCGACCCGCACGCCGTCAAGGACGAGGCCGGCGCACGCGCCCAGGTCAGGGCCAGGGAGGTGGACGGGGCACTGATCATCGACCCGGCCGGCCGGACCGACCGGCTGCTCGTCGCGAGCGGCGCCGGAGCCTCGCTCTCGCAGGCCCTCGAACAGGTCGTCGGCCTCGCCGAGAAGGCCCAGGGCCGCAGCGTCCGGGTCACCGACGTGGCACCGGCCGACGCGGGCGACGCCCGCGGGCTGAGCTCCTTCTACCTCGTCGTCGGCTGGTGCGTCGGCGGCTACCTGTGCGCCGCCATCCTCGCCATCAGCGCCGGCGCCCGGCCCGCCAACGCCGCCCGCGCCGTCGTCCGGCTGGGGGCGCTGCTGCTGTACGCGATCGCCGCCGGGCTGCTCGGCACGGTGATCGCGGGCCCGGTCCTGGGCGCGCTGCCCGGCAGCGTCATGGGGCTGTGGGGTCTGGGGACGCTGGTCGTCTTCGCCGTCGGCGCGATCACCCTGGCCTTCCAGGGCCTGGCGGGGGTGGTGGGCATCGGTCTGGCGATCCTGCTGGTCGTGGTGTTCGGAAACCCGAGCGCGGGAGGGGCGTACCCCTACCCGCTGCTCCCGCCGTTCTGGAAGGCCATCGGCCCGGCCCTGCCGCCGGGCGCGGGGACGTACGCCGCGCGCTCGATCACGTACTTCCGGGGCAACGGCCTGACCGGGCCCATGCTGGTGCTGGCCGCATGGGCCGCCCTCGGCTCGGCGGTGACCCTGGCGTGCGCGGCCTTCCGCCGGGGCCGCCCGGAACCCTTCGAAGAACCGGAACCGAGACCGGAACCGGAGCCGGGCCGGGAGGCGGCGGGCCTGTGAAGACTCACGCGGACGGCGGTCCGTGAAGGCGCCCGGGCGCGGTGGCCGGTGGACGCCCGCGCGCCGGCGTGGTGAAGGCGCCCCGGGCGCGGCGGTCCGTGGGCGGCGGGCAAGGCGCCCGGGCGCGGCCGGCGTGTCAGCCCAGCGGCTCCAGGAGCCGGTCGGCGTTGCGCAGGGCGTGGCGGCCGACCTCCTTGCCGAGGACGACGCCCGCCTCGTCGGCGGAGCGGGTGTGGATCCCCGAGAGGACGCGCGCGTCGACGTTGTCCCGGGTCAGCTGCGCCCAGCTGGTGTACGTCCGACGGACCCCGGGCGCGGTCGGGCTGGAGACGGAGAACGGCGCGGTGCGCGGTCCGGCGAGCGCGTCGAGGACCACCTCGGCGGCGCCGGCGTACGTGGTGTGGCCGCTGGGGTAGTCGGGATGCGCCGGGGTGCTGTGGAGCGGGGTCCAGGTCGGGTCGGTGGCGATGTCCCCGGTGCGGATCGCGGTCACCGGGCGCCAGCGCGTGTACGCGTACTTGCTGTCGGAGGTGGCGATCTGCGTGTCGACGAGGGCCGCGTGGAACAGCGCGACCAGCTCGGCCCGGTCGGCGGCCGACCGGTGGGATCGGGCCACGGCCACGCGCAGGGGCTCGGTGTAGAGGGTGAGCGAGGAGCCGTACCAGAAGGTGGCCGTCTCGGTCTGGCGCGGGGTGCGCACGGCACTGTCGGCCCGGCCGTAGGCGCGTACTTCGGCGAGGTCGGCGCGGTACCGGCGGGAGTCGAGCGCGGGCGGCGGCCCGAGCCGGTACCGGGACGGGGAGTCGAGCAGGAACGGCCTGGCGACGCGGTTGCCGTACTGCGCGGCGGGGGCGTACCCGTCGGGCGTCGGCTGCCAGACCCCGGGCGCGGCGGCCGGGACGGTGAAGGGGGCGTTCACCGACGCCGGGTCGAGGCCGTCCCCCTGGCGCTCGGCCAGCGCGAGGCGGGCCTGGCGGGCGCCGGCGGCGACGCCGCGGTCCTCGGCCGAGCCGTCGGGGATCCCGGCGAGGGTGGCGGCGAGCGCGGCGTCGAGCTGCGGTGCGCGGGCTGGCGCGAGGGCCACGAGGGCGTCGTGGACGGCGGAGGCGACGGCCGCGTCCTCGAACGGCGTGCGGTCGCGCCCGGCGGGTGCCCCGCGGATGGCGCGGGCGGCGGCGAGCCAGCTGATCGCCCAGGTACGGCTGTTGGTGATCTGGGTCGGCGCGCCGGCGGCGGCGACGGTCTGCGCGGTGAGGTCGTACCAGTCGCGTACGACGGCGCCGCTGTCGCCGGCCGTGGCCGCGGCGGCGTGCGCGGAGGGGACGGCGGCCGTGGCGGCCAGGACCAGGGCGGACCCGAAGGCGAGCAGAGCGGAACGGGACGAACGGGACGCATTCATGCGGTGACGCTAGCCAGGCGCCGCGTCCGCCGGCAACGGCCGTTGCCCGCCGGGGCGGTTCGGACACGGACTTGTCGTGCGCCGTCCATGACGGCGTTACACCGCGGGGCGCGTGACCATCCTGCACGCACTCCGTCGGTCCGTCCGTCCGTCAACGGTGCACCCCCGCCCGGAGATCCGGACGGGGGTGCTCGGAAGCTGCCGCGCGGCCCGGGCGGGTTCCACCCGGCCCGTGCCGTCAGTAGACGCTCACCCCGTAGGCGTTGAGGGCTTCGACGACGGGCTGGAAGAAGGTGGTTCCACCCGAGGTGCAGTTGCCGCTGCCGCCCGAGGTGAGGCCGATCGCGCGGGTGCCGGAGTACAGAGGGCCGCCGCTGTCGCCGGGCTCGGCGCACACGTTGGTGCGGATCATGCCGTAGACGATGTCACCGCCGCCGTAGTTGACGGTGGCGTTCAGGCCGGTCACCGAGCCGCTGTGGGTGCCGGTGGTGGAACCGCGCCGGGTCACGGACATGCCGACGGTGGCGTTGGCGGCGCTGGTGATGTCCTGGCTGCCGACGGTGCCCGCGTGGGCGAGGGAGGTGTTGTCGTAGCGGATCAGGCCGTAGTCGTTGGTGGGGAAGCTGGAGCCCACGGTGGCTCCGATGGTGGTGCTGTGCGAGGAGTTGGTCCACCAGGTGCCGGCGCCGTCGGTGCAGTGGCCGGCGGTCAGCACGTAGTAGGTGGTTCCGCTGCGCACGTTGAAGCCGAGCGAGCAGCGCCAGCCGGAGGCGTAGATGGCGTCGCCGCCGGAGATCAGCTTCCTGAGCTTGCCGGGGATGCGCTCGATGCGCAGGGCCGCGGCGTCCGCTCCGGCCTCACGCTTGATCTTGGCGATGTCGGTGGCGGAGACCGTGGAGTCGGCCGTGACCACGAGGGTTCCGCTGGCGGGGTCGGTGTACCAGGCGGTGCCGGCGACGTCGGCACGCTGGACGGAGGCGCCGGCGGCGGCGAGCCGGGCCGCGCTGAAGCCGCTGTCCGCGCTGGCGGCGGTGGGGGCGGCGAGCCCGGCGACGGCGGCCAGGCCGGCTGCCACCGCGAGCAGCCTGGTACGGGTAACGCTCTTGATCCTCACTTCTCGTCCTCCCGGGAGGGATCGGGGGCCCGGCGGACGTGGGGGCGCCGGAGCCCGTGAGGCGCAGCCGGGGGTACGGCGGGCGCACTGAAATTTCGTCGTGCTCCTGACAAGCCCCCGAATGGCGCTGTCGGGAGTGTCCCGGCGTCAGATACGGGCGGCAAGGGCATCTTTCAGCCTCCGCTCGCCCGCTTCCACCGGGAACGGCAAGGCGTTCCCGGGCAGCGGGAACGGGCAAGTGAAGTGATCGGCGAAGGCGTCGTCACCGGTGCAGGACCCGCCGTCCGGGCGGAGGCCGCCCCGGGCACGCGCGGCCCGCCGCACGCCGGCGCCGGTGGCGCGCCACTGCCCCGGAACGGCCGGAATTCGCCCCTCCGGGTGATCGGCGGGCCCGGGGGCCCTCCCGGACGGGGTCCGGGAGGAGGCGCCGGTGGAGGAGGGCGGGCCGTACGGGGCGGGCACAGCCGCCCTCCGATGCCGGGCCCGCCACGCGGTCTTCGGATCGTCTGCGTCACCGCTGGTATCGCTGATATCGCTCATGCCGCTCACCCCTTCCACACCGGTCGGGACGGGAACCGTTCAGTAGGCCGTCCGGACCTGTACGTCCGACGGGGGCTCAGCAGCCGTCGCAGGGGCAACAGCAGCAGCCGTCGCACCCGCAGTCACAGTTGCCGCAGCCCGGGTCGCCGCAGTCGCAGGCATCACACCAGGCGTCCCGCTTCTTGCGGGACCACGGACCCTCGTGGTCGGTGCAGCACAGCTGGCAGGTGCAGAACAGCCCGATGGCCACGGCGCACCCCGCGAGCAGCCCGCGGCGCGGCTTCTGCGGGGGCACCCCGCCGCCCGGACCCGTGGGCGGCGGCATCCCGGGGCCGCCGGGCCCGCCTGCGCCGCCCCCGTACGGGTTCCCGCCGTGGGCGCCCCCGCCGTACGGGTTGCCTCCGTACGGGGCCGAGCCGTACGGGGCCGAGCCGTAGGGAGCCGAGCCGTACGGGGTCGACCCGTACGGGCTGCCCGGCCCCGGGCCGTAGCCGGGCGGCGGGGCCCCGTGACCGCCCTGCCCGGCGGCGTTCACGCCCGTGTGCCCGCAGCCGGAGACCCCGAAGGCCCGGTCCACCGAGGTGCGCAGCTCGTGCACCAGCAGCCGGTGGGCCAGCCCCGCATCGGTGAACTCGACCTCCCGCAGCGCCAGCCGGATGCCCTGCAGGGCGTCGTCGCACAGCCGCCGGGCCTCGGCGAGCGGGGTCCCGGTGGCGGTCAGCGGGTTCCAGGCGCCCGCCGCGGCGTCGGCGGCCTGGTCCTCCACGGCGTCGAGCAGGTGCGCGAGCCGCCCGAAGTAGCGGCCCGCCTCGGCGAGCGGGGCGGCGTTGCCTGGACGTCCGGCCAGCTGCGCGGTATGGGCGAAGGCGGCGGCCGTCGCGGCCTCCGTGGGCTCGGTCACCACGAGCACCGGAGTGCCGGGGCCGGCGAGCGTTTCAATGCCCGCCTGCCGGTCCACCGCGTCGACGAGGACCGCCGTGTCGAAGCCGAGCGAGGCTCCGGTACGGGCGCCGGCCCGGTCCCAGCCGCGGGCCACCTTCCGGGCGGCGGCGGCTATCGGGGCGCGGGCCAACAGCCCGTCCCGGTCGGCGACGTGGTCCCGTACCTTCGCGGAGGCCAGGACCAGCGAGACGGCGGCCGCGAGCCGCGCCCCTTCCCCGTTGGCCACCGAGGCCGTCCGCATCCCGCGCAGCGGGCAGGGCCCGGCGGTGCGCCGGGAGCCGGGCGCCGGTCCCGACTGAGCGTCCGTCAGGACGGAGACGAGCAGCCCGTCGTAGTTGGTGACGATCCTCGCGAACTGGCCGTGGTCCCCGCGAAGTGCCAGGCAGAGCCCGCACAGATGAGCCATCCACTCCGTCTTGAACCGCTCGCCCAACCGGTGCGTGCAAGGCCTGACGATGCCGAACAATCTGGCTCCCCCGTGTGTCGTGCGCGTAATGGACGGGCATCGTATCCAGCCCGGTCGTTCACCCGTACGCCCCCGCTGCTCACCCGGAAGACGGCACCGGTCGTATTTTCACTCAGTCAGCAGCCGCAGCCATCAGCAACCTTGACCGTGCAACGGATGTTCTGCACCAGTACCGTCACGAAAGCCGTGCGCGGCGGCTATCCACTTGGCGCGTTGTCAGCATCATGGACGACCATAGGGGCAGCGGAGAGAAGACAACTGACCGCGGTGAAAGGAGGCGTCCATGGGTTCGGTACGCAAGGCGAGTGCCTGGTTGGGTCTCGTGGAGGACAGCGACGACGAGCGGTACTACGACGACGACTACGCGGAGACAGCCCAGGGTTCCGTCGCGGGACCGGGCGACCAGTGGGCCACCGATCCCCGCGTCAGGGTGGCGTCGGAGTCGGCCGTCGAGCAGGGCCGCCGCATCGCGACGGTCACCCCGGACGGCTTCCGTGACGCGCGCGGCATCGGCGAGCTGTTCCGCGAGGGCGTCCCGGTGATCGTGAACCTGTCGTCGATGGAGCCCGCCGACGCCAAGCGCGTCGTCGACTTCGCGGCCGGTCTGACCTTCGGCCTGCGTGGCTCGATCGAGCGGGTGGCGACCAGGGTCTTCCTGCTGACCCCGGCCGACACCCAGATCGTGAACGGCGAGCCCGCCGGCCGCTCGCGCGACTTCTTCAACCAGAGCTGAGCAGGGCTCTCACCGGAAGGCGTCGAGCCCGGTGAGCGCCTTGCCCAGCACCAACTGGTGCATCTCGACGGTGCCCTCGTAGGTGAGGACCGATTCGAGGTTGGTGGCGTGCCGCATGACGGGGTATTCGAGCGAGATCCCGTTGGCGCCGAGGATGGTCCGCGCGGTGCGGCAGATCTCGATGGCCTCGCGGACGTTGTTGAGCTTGCCGAAGCTGATCTGCTCCGGCCGCAGGGTGCCCGCATCCATCCGCCGGCCCAAGTGGTGGGCGAGCAGGATGCCCTTGTGGAGCTCCAGCGCCATGTCGGCGAGCTTCGCCTGGGTGAGCTGGAAGCCGCCGATCGGCTTGCCGAACTGCTCCCGCGTCTTCGCGTAGTCGAGCGCGGACTCGAAACTGGCGCGCGCCGCGCCCATCGCCCCCCAGACGATCCCGTACCGGGCGTGGCTGAGACAGCCCAGCGGTCCCTTGAGCCCGGTGACGCCCGGAAGCACCGCGTCCGCGGGCAGGCGGACGTCGTCCATCACCAGTTCGCTGGTCACCGAGGCGCGCAGCGACCACTTGTGCTTGATCTCCGGCGCCGAGAACCCGGCGGAGTCCGTGGGGACGGCGAAGCCGCGGATGCCCTCGTCGGTCTGCGCCCAGACCACGGCCACCGAGGCGACGGATCCGTTGGTGATCCACATCTTGCGGCCGGTGAGCACCCAGTCACTGCCGTCGCGCTTGGCGTACGTGCGCATCGCGGCCGGGTCGGAGCCGATGTCGGGCTCGGTCAGGCCGAAGCAGCCGATCAGCTCACCCGCCGCCATGCCCGGCAGCCAGCGCTGCTTCTGCTCCTCGGAGCCGTACTTCCAGATCGCGTACATGGCGAGCGAGCCCTGCACGGAGACCAGGGAGCGGATGCCGGAGTCGGCGGCCTCCAGTTCCAGGCAGGCGAGCCCGTACTGCACCGCGGTGGCGCCGGCGCATCCGTAGCCCTGGAGCGACATCCCGAGCGCCCCGAGCGCGCCGAGCTCACGAGCGATCTCCCGGATCCCGGGGAGCTCGCCGCGCTCGTACCAGTCGGCGATGTGCGGCAGGATCCGGTCGGCGGCCCAGGTGCGGACGGTGTCGCGGATGGCGAGGTCCTCGGGGCTGAGGAGCTCGTCGAGCCCGAGCGGATCGGTGGGTACGAAGGACACGGGGCCTCCCGGCGGGCCTGAGCGGTAAACCTAGCGGTGCAAGTTTGTCCGTCCTCCGGCCCCGGGTCCACCCCCCGCCGCCTGCGGCGGAGCGGGAGGGGATCAGCCGGTGCGGCGGCCGAGCACCGGGTTCCGTTCCGGCTGCGCCGGGCCGGGGACCCGGGCCCCCGCCGGGGCCGGCACGTACGGGGCGGCGGGTACGGCCGCCTGCGCGGGGAGGCGTACCTGCCCGGGCTCGGCAAGGGCCGCACCGGCGTCGGCCGCGCCGGCGTCGGTGGTGCAGTCCATGGCGCGCGGCAGCTTCAGCGCCATCACCGCGCCCGCGAGCAGCAGTCCGGCACTCACCAGCAGCGTGACGTGCAGTCCGTGGACGAAGGAGTGCCGGGCCGCGGCGAACAGCGCCGCTCCGGCGCCGCCCCCGAGATGCCCGGCGATCTGGTAGGCCTCGCCGAGCGAGTTCGCCGCATGCGCGGAGTCCGCCGCCGAGACCCCGGGCACGTGCAGCAGCCCCGGGGCGTAGGCCGCGTTCATGACGCTGCCGAGCAGCGCGATGCCCATGCCCGCGCCCAGCTGGTACGAGGTCTCGCCTATGGAGGCCGCGCCGCCGGCGGTGGCCGCCGGAGCCTCGCTCAGCATCGACTCGTACGCCGCGAACAGCGTGGTCTGGAGGCCGAAGCCGAGCACGACGAAGCCCACCGTGAGCAGCACCGGCCGGTCCTGCTGCCCCATGAAGGTCAGCAACAGCACGGCGAAGGCCGTCAGCAGGAAGCCGAGCGACACCATCGTGCGCGGCCCGATCCGGGCCAGCGTGTACGAACCGGTGGCGCCCGCGGCCATCGCGGCGAAGGTCAGCGGCAGCAACCGCAGGCCGGTCTCCAGCGGGCTGAGGTCCAGCACCAGCTGGAGGTACTGGACCGCGATCAGCTCCAGGCCGACCAGCGCCAGCATGGCGAGCACGATGCACCCCACGGACGTCGAGAAGGCCGCCCGCGAGAACATCCGCATGTCGATGAGGGGGTGGGGGCGCCGCTTCTGCCGCCGTACGAACAGGATCAGCAGCGCCGCGCCGAGCGCCAGCGGCGCCAGCGCGTACGGGTCGAGGAGGACGCGCTCGGCGCCGAGCCGCTTGACCCCGAGGACCACACCGAGCACGCCGCCGACCGCCGTCAGTGCGCCGAGCACGTCCCACGGCCCGTCGCAGGAACCCTTGGACTCCGGCAGCAGCCAGCGCCCCAGCGGGAGGATCAGCGCCATCAGCGGGATGTTGATGAGAAAGACGGACCCCCACCAGAAGTGCTGGACGAGGAAGCCGCCGAGCACGGGTCCGCTCGCCGCGCCGATGGCGGCGACGGCCGTCCAGATGCCGATGGCCAGGGCCCGCTCGCGCCGGTCGGGGAAGACCTGGCGCAGGATCGACAGCGTGGCAGGCATGATCATCGCACCGCCGATGCCGAGCAGCGCGCGGGCGGCGATGAGCACCTGGGCGTTGTCGGCGAGGGCGGCGGCGGCGGAGGCCGCGCCGAACAGCCCGTAGCCGAGCAGGAGTATCCGGCGCCGGCCGACCCGGTCGCCGAGGGTGCCGAAGAGGATCAGCAGCGCGGCGCAGACGAGCGGGTAGGCGTCGACGACCCACAGGAGCTCGATCGGACCGGGGCGCAGGTCCTCGGTGATGGAGGGGACGGCGACGTGCAGGATCGTCGCGTCGAGCGCGACGAGGACCAGGCTGACGCAGAGGACCGCGAGGACGACCCAGCGGTTGGCTCCGCCGGACACCGTGGCCAGCCTCCCCCGGACACCGTTCGGGGCTGCCGACGGCCGGAGGGAGGCCGCGTCGCTGCCGGCGGTCCTGCGGCCGGACGCGTTCGTCCCCGACATGCATGTACCTCCAGATGATCGCTCGCACTCGGCGGACCAGCGTCTTGTGAGCCACGGTGATGGTGCGCCGTACGGCTTCCTTCGGGGGTCCGGCATCGACACGCGAGTGAAGGGTCAGCGTACGCGAGTTCGCCTGCCCGACACGTGGTCAAGCTCTCATCGCGGCGGCGGCCGCACTGTGGTGTACGCCACTCGCCCACCCCTCTTCCGCCGTCGTCGCGCGCCTCCGACCGCGTACACGCGTGGTCGCCCGCCACGGTTCTGGGCCCGTGGGCCGCTGAGCCGCCACCGATAATCATGCCTGTGGAAGATCTTGGATTTCGCCGGGCCGCGCCCGCACTCGCCGTCTTCGCGGGCGTCCGGCTGCTCGGTCTGGCGGTGCTCGCGGTGTGGGGTGCGGCCGTCGGCAGCAGCCCGCACACGCTGCTGTCGGCGCGCTGGGACTCACTCTGGTATGCCGGGATCGCCGCGCGGGGATACGGGTACGAGGTGGTCCTCCCGAACGGGGACGTCCACTCGAACCTGGCGTTCTTCCCGCTGCTGCCCTGGCTGGAGCGGCTGGTGGCGGCGCCGACCGGGCTGTCGTACGGCTCCGCGGGCCTGGTGGTCTCGGCCATCGCGGGGCTCGCCGCGGCCTGGGGGATCTTCGCCGTCGCCGATCTGCACCACGGCCGCCGGGCGGGGGTGTGGGCCGTGGCGCTGTGGGCCGCGCTGCCCGTCGGCATCGTGCAGTCCATGGCGTACAGCGAGTCGCTGTTCACCGCCCTGGCCGCCTGGGCGCTGTACGCGGCGCTGCGCGGGCGGTGGCTGACGGCGGGCCTGCTCGCGGCCGGCTCGGGGCTGACCCGCCCGGTCGGCGCGGCGGTGGTGGCGGCGGTCTGGGTGGCGGCCGTCCTGGCCTGGCGGCGCGGTGAGCGGTCGTGGCGGACGGCGGCGGGGGCGCTGCTGGCCCCGCTGGGCGCGGCGGCGTACGTGCTGTGGGTGGGGGCGCGGACCGGTGGCGGTCTGCTGGGCTACCTGGACGTGCAGGGAGGCTGGGGCAACGGCTTCGACGGCGGCCGGGCCTTCGCCCGGTTCATCGGGGCGAAGCTCGCCTCGGGCTCCCCCGGCGGCGTCGCCGCCGGGATCGGGCTGATCGCGGGCGTCGCACTGGTGCTGTGGCTGTACGGGCTGTGCGTACGGCAGCGGCAGCCCGCCGCGCTGCTCGTGTACGGCGGCGTCGTGCTGGCGCTGGCGCTGTGTGCGTCGGCGTACTTCGGCTCCAAGCCGCGTCTGCTCCTGCCTGCGTTCCCGCTGCTGCTGCCGCCGGCGGTGGGGCTGGCGCGGTGGCCGACGGGGCGGGCGGCGGCGGTGCTGGGGGCGGTGGCCCTCGCCGCGGCGGGGTACGGCGCGTTCTGGCTGAACGGCTCGGGGCCCCCGTAGGGCCTCTTGAGCCCTCGTGGGCCGTCGTGGGCCTCGGCGGGCCGCCGTGGACGCCGGTGAGTCCCCGCATCACGGAATGGATCGTTCCGATCCATCTTTGAGCAAAGTAATTGGGTCGGAGCGATAAATCCCGGGTAAGCGTGCGAAACAATGGCCAGGCCAATGGAACGCGCCGCTCCAACTAATGGCCATATCCCAGGAATTCGCGCCGCGTGAGACCAACTCCACATCACATGGTCATCACAAAGCCCGCGATTCGACCGGGCCGCCCATCGGCGCGCGGTAACGTCGATTGAGTGCGTACCGACCAAATCCTGACCCGTCTGGAGCGGGTCTTCGCCCGGCTGGACCGGGAACCAGAGCGACCGGCTCATCTGCAAACGCCGCGGATGAGCCGGCACCGCGTCGTGCTCCTGGGATCGACCCTCGCCTTCTACCTGGCGATCGTGGTGGCCGTGCTGACCACGTCCTGGCTCGTCCGCCTGGACTGGCAGGTCATGTTCTTCCGACCCTACGAGCAGTGGCCGCAGCTGCACGCCTTCCTCGACTACCTGGTGGTCCTGGGCCAGCGCGGACCCACCGCGGTCATGGTCGCCGCCTGGCTCGGCTGGCGCTCCTGGCGACAGCACACCCTGCGCCCGCTGATCACCCTCGGCGTGTCGCTGCTGCTCCTCAACATCACGGTGGGCTCCGTCAAGCTCGGCCTCGGCCGCCTCGGCCCGCACTACGCCACCCGCATCGGCTCGGCCGAGCTCTTCGCGGGCGGCGATATATTTCCTTCCGGCCACACCGCCAACGCCGTCGTGACCTGGGGCATCCTGGCTTACCTGGCGTCCACGGTGAGGACCCGGCGGGTCCTGTCCGTCTTCTCCGCGGTCGTCTCGCTGAGCGTCGGCGCCACCACCGTCTACCTGGGCACCCACTGGGTCAGCGATGTGCTGCTCGGCTGGTCCGCGGGCCTGCTGATCATGCTGGCACTGCCCTGGTTCGAGCCGCTCATCGCCGGGGTGGAGGCCTGGGTCTTCGAGATGCGCGAGCGGCAGCGCCGCCGGCTGGAGGCCGGCACCGTGCCCGCACCGGTCGCCGCCCTGCTCACCCCGCTGCTCTCGGCGGGCGGCAAGTGGCAGCTGCGGCCCGCCGCAGCGGCCGCCGGAGCCGGCGGAGACCGGCAGCCCGTCGCCGTGCCCGTCGCGGCGTCCACGCCGGCAGCGGCGACCCCGGCCGGCCACGCGCCGACGCCCCGGCCGGCCGCGCACCTGCCCGGCCGGCCGCACCTGATCCGGTCCGAGCGGACGCCGCTCACCCCGGCCGGCAGCCGCCGCCCGGCCCACACGGAGCGGGCCGCGGCCGCCCGAGGGACGGCCACCCGTCCGGCGACCGGGGGCTGAGCCGCTCCCGTACGGGAGTGCGCGGGGCCGGTACGCACCACCTCTCCCCGCACACCGGACGAACCGAGGCGGGCCGGGCCACCACCCGCCCCGCCCCGGTCGCCCGTACCCCGAGATCTCCGGAACGTCAGCGCGACGCCCGGACGTTCCTCCGAACCGGGTCACGCTTGGGTCACGGAATGTCGACAGTTCTTTGACAGGCCGACTCCCGGCCGACCCGCCCGGAAGGACGACGCAAGCCGCCCCTTCCCATTCTTTTTCCGGCCGCGACACGCCCGGCGGACATACCGTTTTCGCATTCCTTCCCGAAGCCCGGGAATTCCGCCGGAGGATTGCGTTGGACCACCGCGCGCCCGCCCGTGAGTCCCCCTCAGTTTCCTTACATTTTCTCCACGGCCCGCCCGAGAAGGTCCCGGGCGGCCCGGATCCGATCGGTCAGCTCCGGCGGCTCGACCACCTCGAACTCACAGCCGAGCAGCATCACGTGAATGACGAGTACGTCCAGGTTCACGGCGCCCGTGCGCAACAGGCAGCTCTCCTCGTCGAGCGGCTCCACGGCGCCTTCGCTCGGCCCGATGATCCGGGCCGCCTGCTGGGCGGGGACCTTCAGGCGCAGCACCGCCCGGGCGGCGTAGGCCGCCTGCGACACGCCGCGCGAGACGTACGCGGCGAGGTCCTGCGCCGGCGCCGGGCGCGGAGGGAACCGGGGCCCGTGCGGGGGTCTCGGCTCGATCCGGTCGGCGCGGAAGGTGCGCCAGTCCTCCCGGTCCCGGTCCCAGGCCACCAGGTACCAGCGCCGCTCGCTGCACACCAGCCGGTGCGGCTCGACCACCCGGCGGCTGACCCGGCCCTCGTGGTCCCGGTACCCGAAGCGGAGCCGCTCGCCGTCCCGGCACACGGCGGCGAGCTCGGTCAGCACGGACGGGTCGACTCCGGCCGGTGCCGGGTCGCGCAGCATCGGCACGGTGAACTCGTTGAGCGCGGACACCCGCCGCCGCAGCCGGCCCGGGAGTACCTGCTCCAGTTTGGCCAGCGCCCGTACGGAGGCCTCGCCGATCCCCTCGACCCCGTTCCCGGCGGCCGTCCGCAGCCCGACGGCGACGGCCACGGCCTCGTCGTCGTCGAGCAGCAGCGGCGGCAGCTCGGCACCGGCGCCCAGCTGGTAGCCGCCGCCGGTGCCGGGGCTGGCGTTCACCGGATAGCCGAGCTCCCGCAGCCGGTCCACGTCCCGGCGCACCGTCCTCGGGGTGACGCCGAGCTGCTCCGCGAGGTCGGCGCCGGTCCATTCACGGTGGGCCTGCAGGAGCGACAGGAGACGCAGCAGTCGTGCGGAGGTGTCCAGCATGCCGAGCAGTCTGCCAGCGCCACCCCACCCCACCGCCTGCCGCCCGCACCGCCGCAGCCGCCGCTCTCACCGGGGCCAGGGGAGCCGGGGAAGCCACCGGAGCGCCGGTCCCACCGGGGCCACCGGGATCGCGTGCCTCGCGGCAGCCGCCGCTCCGGCCGGACCGGCCGGCTTCGCCGAAGCCGCGGGCCCCGCCGGCCTCGCCGGAGCGGCCGCGGTCGCCGGCTTCGCCGGGGTCGCCGGGCCCGCCGGCCTCGTGGGGGTCGGCGGTTTCGGCGGAGCCGTCACCGGAGCCGTCGGCACCGGGACCGGGGTCGCCGGGCCCGCCGGTGCCACCGGATTCGGCGGAGCCGTCGGGGGCGGCGGCGGGGGCAGGGTGAGCAGGGTGCCCACCGTCAGCGACTGCGGGTCCGGGCCGATCAGCTCCCGGTTCGCCTCGTACAGCGTCTGCCGCCCGCCCGTGACCCGGCGGCGTCGGGCGATGCCGTCCAGGGTGTCCCCGGCCCGGACCACGTGCATCCGCCCCGCCAGTCCGTACCGCTTCGAGCAGACCGGCCAGGCTTCCCATCCCTGGAGTCCCAGCACCTCCTCCCCCACCCGGATCTGCTGCTCCCGGGTCGCCAGGTCGGCCCGCGCCGCGAAGACCAGCCCCCCGTGCCCCTCCCACGTCGGTTGCCGGAACTGCAGGCCTCCGTAGAAGCCGTTGCCGGTGTTGACCGACCAGCGGCCGCTGCTCTCGCAGTCGGCCACGCAGTCCCAGGGCCACTCCCCGCCCGGACCGCAGTCCCCCGGCCCGCTCCCGATCATCCCGGGCGAGCCGGGGTGCGCCGCCCCGGCGGGTCCGGGCGCCGGGGGCGGCGGAGCCGCGCCGGCGCCCGACGGGAGTACGAGGACGAGCGCCAGCGCGGCAGCGGCAGCGGCGGCCGCCGGGGCGGCCCGCCGGATCCGGAGGTCGGGCATCGCGTCACGCTACGCAGCCGTGTACCTCCTGCCCTCCCCTGCCACGCCGCCTGCCTCACGGCCCACCCGGTCGGCCGACCCTCCCCCGCCTTCCCAGCCCGCCCAAACGACCAGCACCGAGCACCAACTACACACAAACAGAAAAGAGTTGGAAGAAAAGCGAAGCAGCGGTCGGACCGTTCACCCCTCCGGGGGCCAGGTTCGATTCCGTTCCCTCAAACGGCGTGACCCCGGCCGCCGCTCCGCCGTTGAGCCCGGCGAGCCGGGAACCGCCCGGCCGCCCCTGCTCGCCTAGTCCGAGGAGCCACCCCGTGCCCCGCATGCTCGACGTCAGTGATGAGGTACGTGCCGAGATCGGTGACGAAGAAGCCGAGAGGCTGCTCACCGGCGACGACGCACCGCGCAGCTACGACTGCACCTCCTGCCGCACCCCGGGGGACCCCGAGACCGACCGCACCAGCACGGTGCTGTTCGTCGGCGAGGAGACGGCCGTCCTCGCCTTCGCGCACGCCGGATGCATTCCCTCGCAGGTGGTCTCCGTCTCGGAGGAGCAGCTGCAGGGCGCCGTCCGCAGCATCACCGGTGACAGCCCGGCCGCTGCGGGCGAGGCGCCCGGCGGCGGCGCCCCGCAGAACGTCCCCGGCGGCCAGGCCGTGCTCGGCATCACCAGCGGCCTGGTCCTGATCGGCGGCGAGCTGCACCCGGCGCTGGTGGTCGAGCCGACCGCGCCGATCGCCCGGCCCGGCACCACCGGGCCCGGCGACGACTTCCTGCCGCTCCTCATCGAGCAGGGGTTCATCCCCGTCACCGACACCACCGAGCTGCCCTCCCCGCTCGGCGGCTGGTCGATCCTGCTCGCCGCCGGGCAGCTGCACGCCGTACTGCAGCCCGGCTCCGAGGGCGGCGGCCAGGTCGCCTGGTGGCAGGCCCACCAGGCGCTGTCGGTGACCGACGGCTGGCGGGCCGCCGTGAACAAGACGCAGCGCGTCCTCGTCTACGCCGCCCCGGTCGGCTCCATCGGCCAGCAGCCCCGCGAGGACCTGCTGCGCGACGCCCTGGACAAGGCCGCGGCGGCCGGCAAGCTGGTCGCCGCGTCGATGCCGCTGGCGGGCACCCCCGGCGCCTGACCCCGGAACATCGGGCCCCGCTCCCCGACGGCCGCCCCGCCCCCTGACGAGGGGGCGGGGCGGCGTGCGTCGGGGAGCGGGGCCCCGTCCCGTGCTCCCCCGGCGACCGCCCGGACAGGCCCCGGTGATCTGCGTTTTCTGCTGCCTGCCCCGCATCCGCAGGGCGCCGGGTTCGTTGGCTGATACGTGCATTCATACGACCCCTCCCGCGCCCCTGCCCATCCGAGCACCGTCTCCCCGATGCGCTCCGCACGGGACCGGGACACCGCTCCGGCCGCCGTCTCGCACACCCCGATCTACGACACGCTGTACTCGGAGTACCTGCGGGCCTTCCGGGCCCTGCCGGGCGACCGCACGGGCGAGGAGGACCTCGGCTTCACGGCGTTCTCCTACGGGGGCGCGTACGCCGACGGCAACGCCTACGGCAGTGGTGCGTACGGAAGCGGATGGAGCGGCTCCGCAAGCTCCGGCGCGTCCGGCAGCTCGTCGTGGCAGCCGGAGCCCTGGCAGCCCGCGTACACGCCCGCGCCGCAGCCCTCGTACGCCTACGCCGGCAGCACGACGAACGGGCGGCAGCACCAGACCGGGATGCAGCACATCCCGGCGGCCCTGCCGCCCGCTCCGCGCCGGGGCTACTGACCCCGGACCGCCCTACCGCACGACGGCGCCACCGCCGTCCCGCGCGCTACTTCTTCTTGTGCTGCGCGCCGCGCTTCTCGCGCACCCGGACCGAGATGTGGATCGGGGTGCCCTCGAAGCCGAACTCCTCGCGCAGACGGCGCTCGATGAAGCGCCGGTAGCCGTGCTCCAGGAAGCCGGAGGCGAAGAGGACGAACCGCGGCGGCTTGCTTCCCGCCTGGGTGCCGAACAGGATGCGGGGCTGCTTGCCGCCGCGGATCGGGTGCGGGTGGGCGGCGACGACCTCGCCGAGGAAGGCGTTCAGCCGGCCGGTGGGGACGCGCGTCTCCCAGCCCGCGAGAGCGGTCTCGATGGCCGGGACCAGCTTCTCCATGTGACGGCCGGTCAGCGCCGAGACGTTCACCCGGGGCGCCCAGGAGACCTGCTGCATCTCGGTCTCGATCTCGCGCTCAAGGTAGTAGCGGCGCTCCTCGTCGAGCTCGTCCCACTTGTTGTAGGCGATCACGATGGCGCGGCCGGCCTCGACGGCCATGGTGATGATGCGCTGGTCCTGGACGCTGATCTTCTCGGTCGTGTCGATCAGGATGACCGCGACCTCCGCCTTCTCCACGGCGGCGGCCGTGCGCAGCGAGGCGTAGTAGTCCGAGCCCGTCTGGAGGTGGACCTTCTTGCGGATGCCGGCGGTGTCGATGAACTTCCAGGTGACACCGCCGAGCTCGATCAGCTCGTCGACCGGGTCGCGGGTGGTGCCGGCCAGCTCGTTGACGACGACCCGCTCCTCCTTCGCGACCTTGTTGAGCAGCGAGGACTTGCCGACGTTGGGGCGCCCGATGAGCGCGATCCGGCGGGGCCCACCGACGGGGGTGCCGCCGAAGGTCTGCTCGGGCGCCTCGGGCAGCGCTTCGAGGACGGCGTCGAGCATGTCGCCCGTACCGCGCCCGTGGAGGGAGGAGACCGGGTGCGGCATGCCGAGGCCCAGCGACCACAGGGCGGCCGCGTCGGACTCGCCGCTCTGGCCGTCGACCTTGTTCGCGCACAGGACGACGGGCTTGCCGGCCTTGCGCAGCAGCTTGACGACGGCCTCGTCGGTGTCGGTGGCGCCGACCTTGGCGTCGACGACGAAGACGACCGCATCGGCGGTCTGGATGGCGTACTCGGCCTGGGCGGCGACGGAGGCGTCGAGGCCGAGCACGTCCTGCTCCCAGCCGCCGGTGTCGACGACCTTGAAGCGGCGGCCGGCCCATTCGGCCTCGTAGGTGACGCGGTCGCGGGTGACGCCGGGCTTGTCCTCGACGACCGCCTCGCGGCGGCCGATGATCCGGTTCACCAGGGTCGACTTGCCGACATTGGGGCGGCCGACGACGGCGAGCACGGGCAGCGGCCCGTGGCCGGCCTCCGCGATCGCGCCCTCGACGTCCTCGACGTCGAAGCCTTCCTCCGCGGCGAGCTCCATGAACTCCGCGTACTCGGCATCGCCAAGCGCTCCGTGGTCGTGCTGGTCGTTCATGAAGTCCGTTCCTCGTCGTTCGTGGTGGTCGGTGGTGCCCGCGCAGCGCGGTTCCACTACTGGGTTACTGGGTCAAGTCTCGCTCAGCGCCCGGTGAGGCGCTTGGCGTCGGCCAGGTGGGCCGCCAGCCGGCTCTGGATGCGCACGGTGGCCTGGTCCAGGGCCGTACGGGTGCGGCGGCCGGTGCCGTCGCCCGCGTCGAAGGCGGAGCCGAAGACGACGTCGACCCGGCTCTTGAAGGGCGGCAGCCCCCGTACGAGCCGTCCGCGGCGTTCGGTGCTGCCGAGGACGGCGACCGGCACGACGGGTGCCCCGCTGCGGACCGCGAAATATGCGAGGCCGGCGCGCAGCGAGGCGAAGTCGCCCTCGCCGCGGGTGCCCTCGGGGAAGATCCCCAGGGCGCCGCCGTTCTCCAGTACCGCGAGCGCGCGGCTGACGGCGGTCCGGTCGGCCCCGGAGCGGTCCACCTTGACCTGCCCGATCCCCTCCAGGAAGGGACCGAGCGGGCCTATGAAGGCTTCCTTCTTGATCAGGAAGTGCAGCGGCCGGGGCGCGGTCCCCATGAGCATGGGCCCGTCGATGTTGTGCGCGTGGTTCACGGCGAGGATGACGGGGCCCGAGGCGGGGACGCGCCAGGCACCGAGCACCCGGGGCTTCCACAGCCCGTACATGAGCCCGATGCCGATCCGCCGGCCGACCGCCGCACCCTTGGCGGAGGGCGTTGCGCTCACGAGCGCTCCGCCCGCTTCTCCTCCACCAGGGTGACCACGCACTCGATGACCTGGTCGAGGGTGAGCTCGGTGGTGTCGACCTCGACGGCGTCGAGGGCCTTGGCGAGCGGGGAGGTCTTGCGGCCGGAGTCGGCCGCGTCCCGCTTGATCAGGGCTTCCCTGGTGGCCGCGAGGTCCGCGGCCTCCTTGCCGCGCAGCTCGCCGCTGCGGCGGGCGGCGCGGGCCTCGGCGGAGGCGGTGAGGAAGATCTTCAGGTCGGCGTCGGGCAGCACGGTGGTGCCGATGTCCCGGCCCTCGACGACGATCCCGCCGTCGGCTTCGGCGGCGATGCTGCGCTGGAGCTCGGTGATGCGGGTGCGCACCTCGGGGACGGCGCTGACGGCGCTGACCTTGGAGGTGACCTCCTGGGTGCGGATCGGGCCGGACGCGTCCAGCCCGTCGACCGTGATGGTCGGTGCGCTCGGGTCGGTGCCGGAGACGATGCCGGGCTTGCCCGCGGCCACGGCGATGGCGTGCGGGTCGTCGGTGTCGACGCCGTTGGTGATCATCCACCAGGTGATGGCCCGGTACTGGGCACCGGTGTCCAGGTAGCGCAGCCCGAGCTTGGCGGCCACGGCCTTGGAGGTGCTGGACTTGCCCGTGCCGGAGGGACCGTCGATGGCGACGATCACGGCGGACGGAGCTGCGGTTTCCACGGTGCGGGCACCTTCCTGGTTGCGCGTACGTGTCCGGGCGCGCCAAAGCGCCCCTGCCCAAGGTTACCGGGCTCGGGCGCACCCGCCGCCCAAACGGTCCCGCCCCGCTCTCCGGCGGCCCGGCAGCGGCCCTACTGCTGGCGCAGCGCCCAGCCGCGCTCGCGGAGCTCGGCCGTCAGGGCGGCCACCGCCCGCGGCTCCACCATCAGCTGCACGAGCCCTGCCTGCTGCCCGGTCGCGTGCTCGATCCGGACGTCCTCGATGTTGACCCCGGCCCGCCCCGCGTCCGCGAAGATCCGCGCCAGCTCGCCCGGCTGGTCGCTGATGAGCACGGCCACCGTCTCGTACGCCATCGGCGCCGCCCCGTGCTTGCCGGGCACCCGCACCCGTCCGGCGTTCCCGCGCCGCAGCACGTCCTCGATGCCCTCGGCGCCCCCGCGGCGCTTCTCCACATCGGCCGACTGGAGCTTCCGCAGCGCGTCCACCGTGGCCTCCAGGTCGGCCGCGATCCCGGCCAGGACGTCCGCCACCGGCCCCGGATTGGCCGACAGGATCTCCACCCACATCCGCGGGTCGGAGGCCGCGATCCGCGTCACGTCGCGGATCCCCTGCCCGCACAGCCGTACCGCCGTCTCGTCCGCCTCCTCCAGCCGGGCCGCGACCATGCTCGACACCAGCTGAGGGGTGTGGGAGACCAGCGCCACCGCCCGGTCGTGCGCGTCCGCGTCCATCACCACCGGTACGGCCTTGCACAGCGCCACCAGCTCCAGTGCCAGGTTCAGCACCTCGTGGTCCGTGTCCCGGGTCGGCGTGAGCACCCACGGCCGGCCCTCGAACAGGTCCGCCGTCGCCGCCAGCGGCCCCGACTGCTCCTTGCCGGCCATGGGGTGGGTCCCGATGTACGCCGTGACGTCCACGCCGAGCGCCTCCAGCTCCCGCCGCGGGCCGCCCTTGACGCTGGCCACGTCCACGTACGCCCGGGCCAGCCCGCGCCCGATCGCGTCGGCCAGCGCCGCGGCGACGTGGGCGGGCGGGACGGCGACGACCGCGAGGTCGACCTGGCTCTGCGGTGCCTCGTCCGTACCGGCGCCGAGCGATGCGGCCGTACGGGCCTGGGCCGGATCGTGGTCGGCGAGGTGGACGGTGATGCCTCGCGCGGACAGGGCGAGCGCCGCGGAGGTGCCGATCAGTCCGGTTCCGATGACGACGGCGGTTCTCACGGGGCGCTCCAGGGGTGCGTGACGTAACGGCAGCTCACGGTCAGGGTAGCCAGCTCGGGCCGCGCGGGCCCCCGGCGCCCCGCCCCGCAGGGCTGCGGCGCGGCCGGGCGCGCGCACTGCGGGACTGCGGCAGGCACGGGAGGGCGCGCGGCACGGGCGACGTCACCCGATCCACCCCAACCTGCCACCCGACCCGGGACCGGGCGGACCGGCCGGGGTACAACACGGGACATGATCTTCCACCTGGTTCCGCTCGCCGACTGGAGCGCCTCGCCCGAGCTCCCCTACGCCCCGCCCTCGCTCGACGCGGAGGGCTTCGTGCACTGTTCGGCGGACCGCCCGACGGCGCTCGCGATCGCCGACGCGCACTACCGGGACGTGCCGGGCACCCTGCTGGCCGTCGAGCTCGACGAACGGGCCCTGACCTCGGAGGTCCGCCGGGAGGGTGAATCCGGCGGCCGCTATCCGCACGTCCACGGGCCGCTGGACCGTGCGGCCGTGGTCCGCGTGTGGGAGGTCGTCCGTACGGCGGGCAGTCCGGCGCGACTGGCCCCGTGGGCCTCCGGCTCCTGAGCCGGGCGGCGCGGCGTTGCTTCACCTGGGGCCCGCGAAACGCCAGGATGCCTCTCGCCGACCGGCCCCGAACGAGGAGCAGCCCATGAGCGACACCACGCCGACCGCCCGCCGTATGCTCCTGGCGACAGGCGCCGCCGCCCTGGCGGGCGGCACGCTCACCGCCTGCGGCGGCAAGGACGAGACGAAGCCCGGGCAGAGCGAGCCCGGCAGCGCCTCGCCGCCGGTGGCCCAGTCCGCCCGGTCCGCCGAGGCCGCGGCCCCCTCGGCCGCACCGTCCCCGGGCACGGGGAAGGCCCTGCTGAAGTCGTCGGCGGTGCCGGTGGGCGGCGGCACGGTCCTCAAGGAGGAGAAGCTGGTGGTCACCCAGCCGACGGCCGGCTCCTTCCGCTGCTTCACGGCGGTCTGCACCCACCAGGGCTGCATCGTGTCGAAGGTGGAGAACGGCACCATCGACTGCCCCTGCCACGGCAGCAAGTTCGCGATGACGGACGGCGCGGTGACCCACGGCCCGGCCACCCGCCCCCTGGCGGAGAAGAAGATCACGGTGGCCGCGGACGGCAATATCTCGCTCGCGTAGCGCCGGGGCGGGCACCTACGCTCCCCGGATGAACGAGCTGACGACGCCCGGGGAATCCCTCGACGAATCCCCCGACCTCGCCCTGGTACGGGACCACACGGTCTACGCGTGCGTCATGGGCTCCCGGGCGTTCGGCCTGGCGACGGAGGCGAGCGACACCGACCGGCGTGGTGTCTACCTCGCCCCGACCCCGCTGTTCTGGCGCTTCGAGAAGCCGCCGACGCATGTGGAGGGCCCTCGCGAGGAGGAGTTCTCCTGGGAGCTGGAACGCTTCTGCGAACTGGCCCTGCGCGCCAACCCGAACATCCTGGAGTGCCTGCACTCCCCGCTGGTGGAGCGGCTGACCCCGGTGGGCGAGGAACTGCTCTCCCTGCGCGGGGCCTTCCTCTCCCGCCGGGCCCACACCACCTTCACCCGGTACGCGGGGTCCCAGCACGCCAAACTCGCGGCGGACGTCCGCCTGCACGGCGCGCCGCGCTGGAAGCACGCCATGCACCTGCTGCGCCTGCTCCTGTCCTGCCGGGACCTGCTCCGCACGGGCCGTCTGACGATCGACGCCACCGCGCACCGCGACCGCCTCCTGGCGGTCAAGCGCGGCGAACTGACCTGGTCCGAGGTGGAGGCCTGGACGGCCCGCCTCACGGAGGAGTCGGAGGCCGCCCTGCAGAGAAGCCCCCTCCCGGAGTCCCCCGACCACGCCCGCGTGCAGTCCTTCCTGACCCGCACCCGCCGCGCGAGCGCCTTCGCCTGAACGGCCGACCTGCCCTCCGGTCGTCGCGGGTTCGGGAGGTTCGAGCAGCCCTGCCTAATACACCTTGATGATGTCGTTGATGAAGTGCCGGGTGTCGTCGGGGTTCAGGGCTTGCGCTTGGAGGTGGTCGTACATGATGTGGGACGGGTGCCGGTCGATGTACTTCTCCAGGTAGAGGTCGCTGGTGAAGCGTTCCAGGTAGACGACTCCTGCATCGTCGTCGGGAAACCCGAGGATGGAGAACTGCCCCAGGACCCCGGGATGGGCTCCGGCGGTGTGCGGCAGGACCTGCACGGTGATGTGCGGTTGTGCGCCGAGAGTGTTCAGGTGCTCCAGTTGTTCGCGCATGACGTCGTGGTCGCCGACGGTTCGGTGCAGTACGGATTCGTCCAGGATCGCCCATAAGCGGAAGGGGCGGGCCGGGTGGTGTGCGCGGTGTTGGCGCCGCAGCCGCACCTCCAGATTGACTGCCGCCTGTTCGTCCGTGATGCGGGGGACCGTCTCCGCGGTGACCACGGCCGCGTAGGCACGGGTCTGCAGGAGGCCGGGGATCACCAGCGGCTCGTAGGTGTGAATGGAGGCGGCCCCCGTCTCCAGCCCGATGTAGACGCCGTAGGGAACGTCGCCGCAGGACACCCACCAGCCCTGCCGGCCCGATTCCTTCGCCATCCGCATCAGTGAGTCGACGACCTCCTGGTCGGCGACTCCGTAGAGCCGGCACAGATCACGTACATCACGCGGATTGATGGAGCGGCGACCGGTCTCGATGAGGCTGATCTTGGATTGCGACACCAACAGGTGTCTCGCCACCTGCATGGAGGTCATGCCCGCGGCCTTTCGAAGCAGCCGAAGCTCCGCGCCCAGACGGCGTCTCCTGACCGTGGGATGTCCGTTCGCCGCCATGGGCGGTGCACCTCCAGCTCCAGAACTCACGCAGGCTCCACACCCCACGGCCGTCATCGGCAAAACGCATTGTGCATACGCAGTCGAACAGGCCAGGCACCCGCGTGGCGAGCACCACCTGTTCGGCCCAATACGGGTTGCCAGGGCGTCCGTTTGGCCCGCATTGGCCGATCAGGTGGTCGGTGTGCTCACTCCTGCCGCGCTGCCGGGGACCGGCGGCAGGGCAGCGGGGCGGCAGAACAGCCGTCGGCGAAGAACGCGCGGAGGAGCGTGGAGTGGGGCGTCATCTCGGCCCGGACGGTCCGCGAGCGCGGCCGAGCCGGCCGGACGTCTTCCCGATGGCCGGTCCCGCTCGCACGGGTAGCGGTCCGTTGCCGTTCCTGCGGCGACCCGTACGTGAGGGCCGCGGGCACCGGAGGTGGTGCACGTCATGGGGAGTTCGGCGGCTGCGCTGCCCAGCCGGGTCAGGGCCGGGTCAGTGCGTGCTGGTGATCCATCGTCGAACGGCCGCGTAGGTGGTGTCGTCGACCGTGGCGAGCACCTCGATGGCGTGAAGGTCGCCTGCGCGCGGGGGCACACCGGCGGTGGTCAGGCAAGCGTGTAAGTCAAGGCGCCGACGGTCTGCGGGGTCCACGACGCCCGGAGGGCGACCCGAGGCGGGGAGAGGATCGGACAGGGGGCCGGGGCCCAGGAGGCCCCGGGCGCCGGCTTCCGCGTCGTCCGGGAGGGCCCGGATGCCGGGGAACCGGTAGGGGTCAGCCTGCCATGCATTCATGCAACGACTCCGAATTCATCACGGGCGGCAGGGAGTTGCGTTGCGCCCTTCGGCTCGGGGGTGGTCAGGGCGCCGACCGGATGGCCTCCGGTTCGACCATGGGGCTCACAGCCGCTGACCTTGCAGGGCGTGGGCGCCCGCGGCGATGACCTCGGCGAGCCGGTTGGCGAGGGTGACGCTGCACCCTCCGAGCCGGACGAAACCCCGGCAGCCCACCGGTCCGTCGTTGGACAGCGAGGGAAGGGCCAGGTCAGCGAGCGCAAGTGCAGCCTGCAGGTTGGTGACCGCTTCCTCACCGGCCTGGTACGCGGCGTCCTGGTGCCGCTTGTACCGCAGGCGCTCGGCGTGGGAAAGCTCGTAGGCCATGATGTCGTCCTCTCGGTCTGGGTGGAGTGGATGAAGCGCGCCGCCGACCGGGCGGTCCGGGGCCGTTGACCGTGGTGCGGTCGTTGAAGCCCGGGGTGTGGCTGGTCAGCGCGGGATACTCGTAGGACTGAGGCTGTGCACAGCCCGTGACTTATGGGTTTCGATCTTCGTTCCTGAGATGCACGTGATCACGATCGTTTGAAATGCGGGGGGAAGGACCGAGGTGCCCGAGAAGTTAGCGACGCTCGACTGCATCACGTCGGGTGCCGGCAGCGCCGCTCTCGGTGATGCTGCTGTTCCGGACTCCTACGGCACCGCCCCGCCCACGGCGCCCACCGATCCGCCGCAGGCTCCCTCACGGGGTGAGCGGGCCGATCCGAGACGGCGCCCGAAGCTGCGCCGGGCCAGCTCGTCCCGCTCGTCGTTCCCGGTACGAACCGGCCCGGCCGGCGCCCGGCAGGACTGCACCACCCTCATGATCCGTAGCGGAATCTGTACCCGGTGGAGGCGCGGAGGGAGTCACTTCGGTCCCTCACCGTGTAGTCGGAGGGAGCGGACCCGGGGCTGCCCACAGTGGCCGTCGGGCGGAGCGGGGAAGGCCGGCGGCTGCGGTGCCGTGGGGCGAGTTGGCGGGGTGGGCGGGTCAGGGTGATCTGCCGGACGAGTTGTTGGAAGCAGGCCAGCGCGGCGATGGGGGGAAGGGTGGCCGCCGCCTGCGCTGCCAGCGTTCTGGGCGCCTGGGCCACGCAGAGGAGGGTGGCCAGGGTGGAGAACAACAGGACGATGGACCAGGAATGCACGGCTCGGCGTTGATGTAGGGCGGCCCGCAGGATGGACAGGGAGGCAACCATCCAGGGTCCGTAGATCAGCAGGGGCCACCAACTCGCCACGCTGTGTGCGGTGCGCGGTCCGGCACTGTGTCGCAGGGCTTCGCAGATGGCCAGACCGCTGAAGATGCTGACCACGGCGGCGATGACGGCGACCAGCACGGCGGTGCAGACGCTGCCGGTACGCAGGAGGGTCACCACCGACGTCTTCGCCGGGCTCCCCCGACGGTGCCCGCCCGGCGCTGGTCTGCGCGGCCGTGGGCCGGTTCCCTGTGACAGCCCGGCGGCAAGGCCGACGCCACTGACGGTCTCGCCGGTTTCGACGAAGGCGACGTGGTCGACCGGCGCTGCCCCCATCGAGCCCATGGCCTCCTGACAGAGATAGGCCAGCTCCTCCGAGGGATCCCAAGATCCGTTCATCTCGCCCAGCCCGAGGAGTGGCTGCCCGTAGGCAGCGTGCTGCTCCTGGTCCGACTCCGGCCAGAACGCCTGGGGTTCCGGCTGGGGCAGGGAACCGTTCCCGGCATGAAGCCCGTACTGCTCATACACGGGACATCCACCCGGAGCACTCGCCGACAGGCGCCTTGATCGGTGCGACCTCTCGCGACCTCCGGTCGAACTCTTCCTGGATCCGGCGCACCGCGTCCAGGAAGTCCTCGAAGATCGCGGACGAGTAGTGGAGATCGACCTCCTGCCCCTCGTGCTGAAGCGTCGCGCTCCTGTCCGAGGCCGAGCCAGTCGGGACGGACGTGTACGTCCATTTCCCCACCCTTGCGGCCCGGGTTTGACCGTGGGACACGTCGCTCTCTGCGCTCTGCTGGATCATTGCTTTGTGCTTTGCAGTTGTCATAGTCCACCCAACGCTCCGGATACCGGGGAGGGTGTGCGCCGTACAGGTGATGCTGGCGAAGTAAAGGAGTGTTGACCAGTGTCTTTTATCGGTTCTGCGCTCACTGTTGACGCGTCGGGACAGCAGTCCGCACCGGGTTGCGCAGCAGTCCTTCCAGCTCGAACCGGGGAAGACGGAGTTCGATCAGTTACGCGTCCACGACAGGCGCCTGCCTGGTGCAGGCAGATCATCGGACAGCCGACCAACGCCGCGCACTGAGCCGCACCACGGCGCTCGCGCACGGCCGCACGCCCCTGCTCGGGAACGTGCGTTGGTCGCCCGACTCGCCGTCGGAACGCCACCGGTCGGGCTCCCGCCTGCACGCCGGCCGGGGCGCACGTCCGGGCGCGCGCATGGGAGAAACCCGCAGCCTGCAGCTGTACGCAGCGGGGGCTCGTGCCATCGACCGGAACCTGCGCTTGGCGGCAAACGGCTGACAAAGCGCAACCCGGCATATGCCTCCGCGTTATGTGGAGATGTCGCCGGGGGGGCCGAAGCAGCTCCCCTGATCACCTTCACCGGAGAGAACCCGCCATGACAGACACCCTCGTGTGGTTCGCGCTGATCTGCTCTGTACTGGGCACGGGCGTCACCGCCTGGACCTCGTCAGGCGTTGGCCGTATGCATCACTTGGACATCCGCGAACTGCGGCGCCAGCAACGGTTCGGGCACGTTCTGTCCCTGCATGTCCAGGCGACGAAGCCGCCCCGGAAGGGCACGCCCACGGCGCCGTCAGAAGCGGTTCGGCATCAGGCCTGCGCTGAATGCGGTGCCTCGCTGGTTCGACTCTGAGCTCTCAGGCCGACCGGTTTTCGTCGCCTTCTCCAGAGCGAAATCCACAGGGCGAAATCCTCAGGCTCATTGCACCGCCGACGACCATTCCCACACGGAGCGCAAGAGGTATCCCAGCCGAAAGAAGCCGCTTATCGCGTCGACCCCACCGACACCTCCACCGTAACCACGCAGACGTCGACCTCACCCGCTCCACCCACTCCCACCTGCAGCTTTGGGCGAAATTAACACACACGCCCCTTTTGGCAAACAAGATCAGCTTTGCAATTTATTGAGCATAAATGAAGCGATTGCTGCGATCTGACGGTGCAGCAAGCTTGGCAGTCACCCCCTGTTACTCTGCGCTCCGATAATCCAATAGAGCAGTTGGGGTGGGGTGTGAGACGATTTCGCATGCGGGGACTTTCGGCAGCTTTTGCTGCCGCAGTTCTCGCCGGCGTACTGCCGGGCACGGCGGTAGCGGCGGATGCCAAGAACGGCCCGTCGTTGCCCGGGCTCAAGCAGCCAAAAGCAGTTCCGGTGACGAAGGTTTCCCCGGGCGGCGCGAAGCGCACGGACACGGTTGCCGACCAGTCACGCAAGAAGGAAAAGCCGAAGGCCAGTTGGCCTGCCGCAGGCTCGGCCGAGGTGTCACTGGTCACAGGGGGACGAGCGGGCAAGCTGCCCGTGACCGTCACCCCGGCCGACTCCGGGTTCTCCAAGTCCGTTGTCGACAAGAGCAGTTCCGTCGTCGGAGTCACCGACCCGGGCCGGGTCAAGGTCTCGCTCGCCGACCAGAAGACAGCCCGCAAGGCCGGCGTCGACGGTGTCCTGCTGTCGGTGGGCCGCTCGGACGGTGTGGCGACTTCGGCCCCCGCCAAGGTCGAGGTGGACTACAACGCGTTCCGCCAGGCCTACGGCGGCGACTACGCGGCCCGCCTCCACCTGGTGGAGCTCCCGGCGTGTGCGCTCACCACTCCCGAGCGCGCGGAGTGCCATACGCAGAAGCCGCTGAAGACGAAGAACGACACCCGCACGGGCAAGCTGTCCGCGCAGATCAGCGCTCCGGGCGCGACGGGGGCCGCGAGCAAGTCGGCCCAGACGCCGATGTCCGCGGCCGCCGCCGCGTCGAGCGCCACGGTCCTCGCGGCCACGGCAGGCGCGTCCGGCCCGACCGGTGACTACAAGGCGACCTCGCTCCAGCCTTCCGGCTCCTGGAACGCGGGCGGTTCGACCGGCGCCTTCTCCTGGTCCTACAACGTCGACATACCGACCGTACCCGGCGGCCTGGACCCCAAGATCTCCCTCGGCTACAGCTCGCAGTCGGTGGACGGGAAGACCTCCGCGTCGAACACGCAGGCCTCGTGGATCGGTGACGGCTGGAACTGGGAGCCCGGCTTCGTCGAGCGCAAGTACAAGTCCTGCGAGGACGACAAGACCGGTGGGACGAACACCACCAAGGTCGGCGACCAGTGCTGGTTCAACGACAACGCGACGCTGTCCCTGAACGGCAAGTCCACCGAGCTCGTCTTCGAACAGGGCAAGGGCTGGCACCCGGCGTCCGACTCGAACGAGAAGGTGGAGAAGCTCACCGGCGCGGTCAACGGCGACAAGGGCACCGCCGGTGTCGACGGCGTGGGCGAGCACTGGAAGGTCACCACGGCCGACGGCACCCAGTACTTCTTCGGTCTGAACCGCCTGCCCGGCTGGAAGGACGCGTCGACCCCGACGACGAACTCCACCTGGACCGTCCCGGTGTACGGCAACCAGGCCGGCGAGCCCTGCTACAACGCCTCGTTCGCGAGCGGCTGGTGCCAGCAGGCCTGGCGCTGGCAGCTCGACTACGTGGTCGCGCCGGGCGGTGACGCGATGGCGTACTACTGGAAGACCGAGACGAACAACTACGCCCGCAACGTGTCCGCGACGACGGGCAAGGGCACGGTCACGCCGTACATCCGCGGCGGCTGGCTGGACCACATCGACTACGGCCTGCGCTCCGACACGGTCTACACCGCGAAGGCGATGGGCCAGGTCACGTTCGACGTCTCCGAACGCTGCCTGAGCACCTGCGGCACCTTCGACGAGACCAACGCCAAGAACTGGCCCGACAGCCCGTACGACCTGTTCTGCAAGGACGGGTCCACCGAGTGCAAGGACCAGTTCTCACCGACGTTCTGGTCCCGGGTCCGCCTGACCGGGATCAACACGAAGATCCTGACCGGTGGCGCGTACAAGGACGTCGACTCCTGGGCCCTGGACCAGAACTTCCCGCCCTCGGGCGACGGCATCTCCACCCCCATGTGGCTGAAGTCGATCACCCGCACGGCCAAGGCCGGCGACGCCGCGGACATCACGCTCCCTCCCGTCACCTTCGCGGGCGAGCAGCGTGCGAACCGCGTGGATGCGACCGGTGACGGACTCGCGCCGTTCATCCGCCTGCGGATGTACCAGGTGACCACGGAGACCGGCGGCATCATCGGCGTCACCTACTCCCAGCCCGAGTGCACGGCGACGACCCTGCCGAAGCCGGACGAGACGAACACCACCCGCTGCTACCCGGTGAAGTGGACCTTCGAAGGCGACACGGCCAAGCTCGACTGGTTCAACACCTACGTCGTCACCCAGATCGTGGAGGGCGACAACCTGGCCGACTCCCCGGACAAGGTGACGTCGTACGACTACCTCGGCGGGGCCGCTTGGGCCAAGAGCACGGACGAGTTCGCCAAGGCCGAGAACCGGGTGCACTCCGTCGCCCGCGGCTACGAGCGGGTCCAGACCCGCACCGGCGCGGCGAGCGACCCCAAGACGCTCTCCGAGACCCGCTACTTCCGCGGCCTGGACGGCAAGGAGGTCAAGGACTCGGCCGGTGTCGCGGTCATCGACCGCGACGAGTTCTCGGGCATGGTGCGCGAGACGGCCACCTACAACGGCGACGACACCACCAAGCTCGTCTCCGCCACCTCCTCCACTCCGTGGCGCTCCGCGGCCGTCGCGACCCGCACCCGGCCGGGCCTGCCCGACCTCGTCTCGTACAAGACGGGCACGGAGAAGCAGTCCACCCGTACGACGGTCACCGGCGGTGTGCGCACCGTGGAGTCGACGAACCACGTCGACGACTACGGCATGATCGACTCGGTCTCCGAGACCGGCGACACGGCCAAGACCGGCGACGAGAAGTGCACCACCACCTCCTACGCGCGCAACACCGGCAGCTGGATCCTGACCAAGGTCAGCCGTGTGGAGACGGTCGCCGTCGCATGCGGCACGACCGTGAACCGGCCTTCAGATGTCGTGAAGGACGTCCGTACGTACTACGACAACGGCACCCTGGGCACCGTACCCGGCCCTGGTCTCGCCACGAAGATCCAGAGCATCAACGCCAAGGGCGACGACTACGACACCGTCTCCTCGGTGCCGAGCGTGTGCGGCGCCGCCAAGGACCAGCTCTGCTACGACATCTACGGGCGCCAGCTGGCCTCCGCAGATCCGTACGGGCAGGTCACCACGACGGTCTATGCGCCGGCCGTGGGTGAGGTGTCGACGTCTCTGGTGGTGACCAACCCCAAGGGACACGTCACCACCTCGGTCATCGACCCGCTGCGGGCCCAACCCCGCCAGGTGACCGATGCCAATGGCAAGGTGACCACCACCGAGTACGACGCACTCGGGCGCCTTGCGAAGGTGTGGGCACCGAACCGCCCGGCCGCGACCAACCCGGACGCGCCGAGCCGCAGCTTCGACTACCTGATCCGGAACGACGGCCCGGTCGTGGTGACGTCGAAGACGCTCACCCACGACTACAAGTACGCCGTCGGCTACTCCATCCAGGACGGCCTGCTGCGCGAGCGGCAGACCCAGACCCAGTCCCCCGACCTGGCCGGTCGCCTGGTCACCGAGCAGTTCTACAACACCCTCGGCCAGGTCTGGCGCAGCTCGGGAACCTACTACGCCGACGGCGCGCCTTCACCGCAGTTGGTCACGGGTCAGGAAACCGCCTACCCGGCGTCCTCGGACACCGAGTACGACGGTGTGGGTCGCATCACGGCTGTCATAGCGAAGAAGTTCGGCACGGAGACCAAGCGCACCACGACGTCCTACACGGGTGACAGCACCACGGTGGTTCCCCCGAAGGGCGGCACGGCCTCCACGACCGTGGTGGACGCCTTGGGCCGTACGGTCGAGCTGAAGCAGTACACGGACGCCGCCCGGACGGCTTCGCAGTCGACGCTGTACTCCTACGACAAGGCCGGACGACTTGCCCAGGTCACCGACCCGGGCAACGCGAAGTGGACGTACACCTACGACGTCAGCGGACAGCAGGTCGAGTCGAGCGACCCGGACAAGGGCGTCACCAAGACCGCCTACGACCTCGGCGGCCGACCCACCGACGTCACCGACGCCCGCAACATCACCCTGCACACCGACTACGACGAACTCGGCCGCCCCACCGCGACCAAGCAGGGCGCGACCGTCCTCGCGTCCACGGTCTACGACACGGTGGTCAAGGGGCAACCGGCGAAATCGACGCGCTATGTGGACGGCAAGGCGTTCGAGTCGGAAGTCCTCTTCTACAACGACCTCTACCAGCCGCTCACCACCAAGCTGACCATCCCGTCCACCCCCGACACCGGGGCGCTGGCCGGCAGCTACACGTGGACCAACACCTACAACATCAACGGACAGCTGCTGACCACCAAGCAGCCGGCCATGGGCGATCTGCCCGCCGAGACCGTGGGCAGCACCTACAAGTCGGTCTCCGGTCTCCTCAACAGCATGGCGGCCGGCAGCAGCCGCCTCGTCTCGGCCATGACCTACGACCACTACGGCCGCAGCATCCGCCAGGAAATGGGAGCACTCGGCCAACGCCTGTACAGGTCGACCGAGTACGACGAGCACACCGGTGACGTCACCCGCGCCTACACCGACCGCGATGTCGCGCCTCAGCGCATCGAGGACACCAAGTACGGCTACAACCCGGCAGGGAGCATCACCTCCATCGCCACGGCCTACGGCCAGGACACCACCCGCACCACCGACACCCAGTGCGTCAACCTCGACGCACTGAACCGGATCACGCAGGCGTGGACCAACAAGGGCGAGACCTGCGCCGCCTCCCCGTCGACCACGGTCATCGGCGGCGAGGACCCGTACTGGACCACCTACACCTACGACGCGGTCGGCAACCGCAAGACCGAGACCAAGCACACCACGGCCTCGGGCCCGACCGCCGACACCATCCGCACCTACACCGCGCCGACCGCCGGCAAGCACGACCTGCCCAAGGTCGCCCAGACCGGCACCGACCAGCACGACGAGACCTTCACCTACGACGCGTCCGGCAACACCAAGACGCGCAAGACCAGCGCGAGCGCCGAAACGCAGTATCTGACCTGGGACGCCGAGGGCCACCTCAAGTCCCTCGACCAGGGCACGTCGAGCAGCTCCTTCACGTACGACACGGCCGGGCAGCGCCTGCTCCGCAAGGACTCCACGGGCACCACGCTCTACCTCCCCGGCGGCAACGAACTCCGCCTGGACAAGACCGGCACGATCAAGGGCACCCGCTACTACGGCAGCGTGGCCATGCGGGAGAACGGCAAGCTGACGTTCCTCCTCACCGACCACCACGGCACGGGCACCACCCAGATCAGTGCGGACGCCACCCAGGCGGTCACCCGCCGCAAGACGGGCATCTTCGGCGAGGAACGCGGCCCCAAGCCCACCACGTGGGCGGGCGACAAGGGCTTCGTCGGCGGCACCAAGGACACCGACACCGGCCTCGTCCACCTCGGCGCCCGTGAGTACGACCCGCTGATCGGCCGCTTCGTCTCGGTCGACCCGATCATGGACCTGACGAAGTCGCAGCAGATGCACGGCTACGTCTACTCCAGCAACAACCCGGTCTCGCTCAGCGACGGGTCGGGCCTCCAGGAAACGGACTGCCGCAACGGCCTGTGCGGCGGCCACTACAGCGCCCGCGACGACGACCTCGACGTGGACGACCCCAGGCGCCCCAAGGCCATCACGGGCAGCTACAACACGTACAACCGGTACCGTGCGCCGACTCTGCTGGAGGACGACTACGGCCTGTCGATCCGCCTGCCGAAGAAGAACCAGCAGAAGTTCATCGAGATCTACATCAAGCACTACCTGAAGGAGACGCAGGTCTACCACCTGGGCTTCTCCGAGCAGGATGACTGGATCAACAAAACGCAGGCCATGATCGACGCCTGCGGCCAGATCGGGTGTGAGGAGCTCGGCTGGTACGTGACGCAACACGGGCAGGCCGTATCGGCCGTCTACGGCCTGGGCTTCGGCGAAAACGTCAACATCAACGGCGTATCGCCCAAGTGGAAGGCGAACAACCCGCGCAAGATCCCGGCCGGCGATGCGAGCTCCGACAAAATCGGCGCCTCGGGCGCCAAGGACGTCGTTGCCCGCAGCGGATGCAATTGCTTCCTGGCAGGCACCGAAGTCCTGATGGCCGATGGCAGTGCCAAGAAGATCGAAGATGTACAGCTGGGCGATGAGGTTCTGGCCACGGACCCCAGGTCGGGTGAGACGGCGAAGCGCCCGGTCACGCGGCTCATCGTCACCGAGGCCGACAAGCACTTCAACAAGCTGTCCATCGCCACCGAGGACGGGGTCGAGGAACTAACAGCAACTCACGAACACCCCTTCTGGTCCCCCTCCGAGAACGCCTGGCTGGAAGCCCGCGAACTGAAGCCCGGCATGTCCCTCCTCACCACCCGAGGAGCGACAGCCATCGTGACGGCGAACCATCCGTTCGACCGGCGCGCGAAGACCTACAACCTGACGGTCGAAGACCTCCACACGTACTATGTCCTGGCAGGCGTGTCGCCAGTTCTCGTACACAACAGCACGCCTCCGATAAATGGAGGAACCTGTGGCGTACCTGTCCACGTCACAGACACTCTGGCTCATGTCGATCAGCACGGTACTGCGCAGCCAAACCACGGCCTGCCTCGCTGGCAGGGGCGGAACCGTCCCTTCGCAAACGATGGCCGCCAAAATGGCCAGGTACTGCCCCGGAGGGACGCCCAAAACAACGGAGTAACCTACACGGAGTACGATGTTCACCCCCATACGCCGGGAGTCAACAGGGGAGGCGAAAGACTCGTGACGGGAACCGACGGGTCAGCCTGGTACACAAACAACCACTACGTCACCTTCACCAGGGTTCGGTGATTAAACCAATGGAATCATGGTGGAGTTTTTCACCCCCTTGGGTGCACCACGTGACTGCACAGGAAGCATTCTCCGCCCTGCAGAGAAGTCCGGACGACGCAGCGGTATTTGAGCTTCACGGCGCATCCATGGCCAACCATGACAGGCTCTTCGAAGAATTCTCCCAGAGGATGTCATTTCCCGAATATTTCGGGAAAAACTGGCCTGCCTTGCAGGATTGCCTTGACGATCTCACTTGGATTCCGGCTGCAGGATCATACCTTTTGGTCATCCACGAATGGGCTGACGTCCTCTCGGAATGCGAGAGGGACAGGCCCGTGCTCGAAAGAATCCTTTACGATGTCGGGTCAATGTGGGCACAGGGGCCAGAATCCATGATCGCTCCGTTTAACACGCTGCTAGTGTCCGACTGACCTCAGACACTCGCAACCCCATAGCGCAGAAGCCCCGCCAAGAAAATTTTTTTGGGGGGGGTGTGGGCGCATAGTTTTTTATGGATTTAAAACGTCTGTAAAACAATCAAAATAAGGTT